>CAJWER010000158.1 GCA_913030785.1 uncultured Chloroflexota bacterium
CGGACCAAGCCAGCCCGATCGATTATACGGTAGGCGGACCACGCTCTGCTATAATTCCAGGATAATCGCGTATAGCCGCCCAAGGTGCGGAAAAGTCGTTCATCACCTGGAGTAAACATTGGCCAAAAGGACAGTCAGCGATAGGGAAAGTCAGGCGCTAGAGAAGGCCGCAGCATACCTGCCCGGCGGCAGCAATGGCAACACCGTGACCATGGATATGGTAATCCGCGGGGGTCGCGGACCCCGTGTCTGGGACCTCAGCGGCAACGAGTACATCGACTACGCGCTGGGCTCCGGCCCAATGCTAATCGGCCACGCCAACCCGGAGGTCGTGGCCGCCGTCAGCGAACAACTTTCGCAGGGCACGACATACTTCGGCCTGAACGAGCATGCCATCCTGCTGGCCGAAGAGATCGTGAAGGCCGTGCCCTGTGCCGAGAAGGTAAGGTTCGCCAGCAGTGGGACCGAGGCCACCTTCTTCGCCATGCGGGCCGTCCGAGCATACCGGGGTCGCGACAAGATCCTCAAGTTCGAGGGCGGCTTCCACGGCATGAACGACTACGGTCTGATGAGCATGGCGCCGTCGAAGCCCCTAGACTTCCCTGCCCCTACACCCGACTCATCTGGCATTCCAGAGTCACTACAGGGCGATGTGCTGGTGGCGCCATTCAACGACATTGAGACGACCTCAGCCATCATCGAGCGCTACCACGAGGAGCTTGCAGGCGTCATCGTCGAGCCGCTACAGCGGATCATACCACCCGCACCTGGTTTCCTCGAAGGGCTCCGCGACGTGACTCGCCGATTTCACGTACCCCTGATCTTCGACGAGATCGTCACCGGCTTCCGATTTGCCTACGGTGGAGCCCAGGAGCTCTACGGGGTAACCCCGGACATGTGCACGCTGGGCAAGGCCGTCGCTGGCGGATTTCCACTGTCGGCGGTAGCAGGCTCCGCGGACATCATGGAGCATTTCGCACCCAGCGATCTAGGTACCCCCTTCGTCATGCAAGAGGGGACCTTAAACGGCAACCCTATCGCCTCGGTCGCAGGCTTGGCCACCCTCAAGGTCCTCCGTCGCGAGGGAACGTACGAACGCCTATTCGCCACCGGCAACAGGCTGAAAGAGGCGCTGACCAGGCTTCTGTACCAGGCCGAGATGCCCGCGCAGGTCGTTGGCGAAGCGCCAATGTTCGACGTCATTTTCACCGATCACGAGATCACCAACTACCGGTCCATATTGGACCGCGACCAGCCCAAGGTGATGCGGTTCAACGAGCTTCTCAGGGAGCGCGGTATCTTCAAGAACCACAGCAAGTACTACGTCTCGACGACCCACGGAGACGCCGAAGTCGAGCAGACAATCTCCGCCTGGAAGTCGGCTCTCGAGGCCCTAGACGTCTAGACCGGCGGTTCAAGTCAGAACGAATAGGCACGCCGGGCTCTAGTATCTTCGGCCCGGCGTGCCATTTCCGGTGACGTGCGCCCGGTCCCTCCTCTTATCTGGCCCTCTCCCTCTTGACCGTCCCGCAATGCCCCTTGGAACCCTCGTCTCAACCCATCCTGTCGGTTGTCCAGATTGGTCGATGGCTAAGAACAAGCCCGAAAAACTCATTGACAATTGACCATTTGCGAACATAAAGTTGCGTCGAGGGGGTTCGGAATGTGTAACGCAGGGCAGGTTTAGGGACCGCTGCCCGGCGAGAGACGCAACCGTCGCTACCTTCCGACCGCACACCCACATGACCAGCGGCATCGTCCTATCGACCGCCAAGCGTGGGCATTCAGCGTCCCGAATGGCTCCCCGCCAGTTAGCAGTGCGGGAACTGTGCCCCTCAAGTATTGAACGACACCTAGCTGGATTTGCCGCGGATTGCCGCCCAGACGAGACCGTACACTAGCGGGGAGATACAACATGCAACTCGGAACCACGACGGTAGACGTTGTCAGCGACGGCACCTACATGCTGGACGGCGGAACGCTATTCGGGCAGGTGCCCAAGACCCTCTGGGAGCAGCAGATAAAGCCGGATCGCAAGAATCGGGTCCGCATGGGGATGAATTGCATGCTGATTCAGACCCCGACCATAAACATCCTGGTGGACACCGGGGCTGGCTCCAAGCGTGCAGACAAGCTCAAGGACTCCTTCGACCTGAACGGCAACAAGCTCATCAAGCAGCTCAAGAACCTGGGGGTGACGGCGCGGGACATCGACGTAGTGGTCCTGACGCACCTGCACTTCGACACGGCCGGCGGCTGCACAAAGCTCGACCGGGCCGGCAACTCCATCCCAACCTTCCCCAAGGCCGAGTACATGGTCCAGAAGGAAGCCTGGCTAGAGGCCAACGACCCGAACGAACGCGGCGAACGATCCTTCAACCCCGACGACTTCCTCCCGCTCGAGACGGCCGGACTCCTGATCCTCCTAGACGGCGAACACGAGATCGCGCCCGGTGTCACTACCAAGGTCACAAACGGTCACTCCAAGGGCCATCAGATCGTCCTGATCGACGCCGGAAGCGAGCGCATCGCTTATCTCGGCGAGCTAATACCGACCCCGTACCATCTGCCCCTGGCCAGTATTTCGGCCTACGACCGGGCCCCCGATGACACCCTGTCTGAAAAACGCGACCTGCTACAGACGGCCATCGACAAAGGGTGGTTGCTGGTTTTCGGGCACGCCAACGAACACAGGGCCGGCTACATCGACCAGCGCAACGGCAAGTCCCACTTCCAGGTCAAAGAGATGTAGCGCCGGTCGTGCGTGGTCAAGCGACCTCCGCCGCCATGACCTCGTCCTTCTGTCCCAATAGCCGCACGCCGGTTATCTCGTTGGCCAACGGCCTTGAGCTGTTTGTAACTACACGCACATAGTCACCGGTCAGCCCGGACCAAACCTTGCCGTCGGGTGTGGATCTCCGCCCCTCCCAGAGCACGGAGCGCGTCTCGCCGACGATCCCAGCGCGATACGCGGAGGCATGCCTCTTGGAGGCTTCCAACAGCGCCTTCATGCGTTCCGACTTCGTTTCGACGCTTACCTTGTCCTGTAGGTAGGCAGCGCTCGTCCCTGGCCTGACCGAGTACGGAAATGCGTGGACAGCAGCGAAGCCCACCCGATCGCACAGATCAAGTGTCCGCTGGAAATCAGCGTCGCTCTCCCCTGGGAACCCAACGATGACGTCGGTCGTGATCGACGCGCCAGGCAACGCATCACGAATCTTCCCGACCGCCTCCTGGTATTCCGTGGCGTCGTAACGACGGCGCATCCTCGCAAGGACAGTATCACTGCCAGATTGCAGTGCCAGGTGAAAGTGCCGGCATAGCCTTGGATCGGCCCAGAGATCGAGCAACTCGCCATTGATCTCCTGAGCCTGCAGCGACGATACACGAAGCCGCGGCACAGTGGTGTTCAGGAGCAACCCCGACAGCATCCCTGTGAGGCTCGCGCCGGGAATATCGAATCCGTAGCTGCCGAGCTGCGTGCCGGTCAGCACAACCTCCTTACAGCCCCGCGAGGCATGCTCGTTGACAAGCTCGACAAGGGTTGCCTGCGGAATGCTGCGCTCGCGTCCACGGACCTTCGGCACAATGCAGTAGGCACAGACCTGGTCGCAGCCCTCCTGTATCTTGACCATAGCCCGGCTCCGAATCGCCGACGCTCCAGCAAGGGCAGTCTCATAGCCACCCTGTGCAACAGGTTCACCCATCCATTCGGCGACACGGCGGACCAGATCATCCTTGCCGGTATTGCCGACAACCAGGTCAATCTCCCCCATGGCCGCAAGCGACTCATGCGAGCGCTCGGCGTAGCACCCCGTTGCGACAATCATCCCGCTGGGGTTACGCCGACGGGCGGCCCGCAGCGCCTGCCTGGCTTTCCGATCCGCAATATGGGTCACGGTGCATGAGTTGACGACATACACGTCAGCAGGCTCCGAATCTGGAACGACTTGATAACCAGCATTTGTGAACTGGGCAACAAGGGTCCCTGAATCGGCCTGATTCAGCTTGCAACCATGCGTTTCGATCGCAACAGTCGGCACTACCGTCACCTCAAGAAGATACACCGCCCGGCCCTCGTGCCCGGACGGCCCATTATAGAAATCCCACGGAGGAAGCGTCAACGAATCCGAGCCCAATGCACCGTCCCGTTTGGTAGAGCATCGAAGAAGTGAGATACACATGTAACAGTTAGGCCCGCCAGTTGATTCAATAAAAAGAGGAAAACATGAGCCAACAGACGATCAAAATGTTTGGAGCGCCATGGTGTCCGGACTGCCGGCGGGCCAAACAGTTCTTCGGCGACCAGGGTGTTCTATACGATTGGATCAACGTCTACGACAACCCCGATTCGATGAAGTACGTCGATCAGGTTAATTGCAGCAAGCAGATCATCCCAACGATCGTATTCGAGGACGGCTCAGTACTGGTTGAGCCCACCAACGCGGAGTTGGCTGAGAAGCTGGGTATCAGACCCAAGGCCACGCGCTAATACTTTGAGGTAATCATCATCGGGTCCGGGCCTGCCGGACTCACCACCGCGACCTACGCCGCCCGCGAAGGGTTCGACACGCTGGTCATTGAGCGAAGCGGGGTCGGTGGTCAGACGGGCGTCACCGAGCGCATCGACAACTACCCCGGGTTCCCTGATGGCGTCGGCGGCGCGGAGTTGGCAGACCAGCTCAGGACCCACGCCGAGCGCTTTGGTGTCGAGATATTGCCCGCCTAGGCAGTCTCCAAGATTACGTCCATGGGCGACTACCGACTCGTGAACACGGAGGCCGGCGACGAGTACTGTGCCAGTGTCATTATCGTAGCCACAGGCAGCCGATATCGCAGACTGAACGTGCCTGGCGAAGACGACCTCATAAACGCCAGCATCCACTTCTGCGCTACCTGCGACGGCCCCTTCTA
Organism: uncultured Chloroflexota bacterium; assembly: GCA_913030785.1. Lineage (GTDB taxonomy): Bacteria > Chloroflexota > Dehalococcoidia > Lucifugimonadales > CAJWER01 > CAJWER01. Next base: position 4,915 of record CAJWER010000158.1, read on the forward strand.
TAAGGATCGCGAGGTCGTTGTCGTAGGGGGCGGCAACTCCGGCATCGAGGAGAGCCTGTTCCTGACCAAATTTGTCAACAAGGTCACAGTGCTCGAGTTTGGAGACCAACTTTGCGCCAGCCGCGTCCTGCAGGAGACAGCCGCGAAGAATCCTAAGATCGAGATTCGGCTCCGCCACACGGTCCGCGAATTCAAGGGCAACGGACGCCTAACCAGTATCGTCGTCGAGGACCTGGAATCCGGCAATGTGTCGGAGCTGAACCCGGCAGCCGTCTTCATATTCATCGGACTCGACCCAAATACGGCCTTCCTCAAGGATCCCATAGACATCGACAAGATGGGATTCATCCAGACCAATCCCACCTTCGAGACCAGCGGCTCGGGCGTGTTCGCCACGGGCGACGTCCGTGCAGGCAGCACCAAGGAGGTCGCTAGTGCTGTCGGCGAGGGCGCCACGGTCGCTCTCATGGTGCGCCAGTACCTGGAAAACAGCCAGAGCGGCCGCGGCTCTAGTGGCACATAGACCCCGAGGCTCTTTTCGAGAATAGACTGACCTCCCCGGCTCCGAGGTTGCCGGTAGCGGCATATTGAGGAGTCGGGGAGGCTCAGTCCCACTATGCGCCGCCTGCTCGGGTACAATGCCTCTTGCGGTACCGCTTACGAACCAGGTGACTCTACGGCATGTCTGGCAAATCCCCGGAGATCGTGGCCCTCGGCGAGTGCATGATCGAGCTGCTCAGCGACGAGCCCCTTGATGTTGCAAGCACCTTCCGCAAGTCGTACGCAGGCGACACGCTGAACATGCTTCACATGGCAACCAAGCTGGGCACGTCGTGCGGCTACGTAACACGCCTCGCCACGGACCCTTTCGCAGACTACCTCATGGCCGAGTGGCGTCGCACGGGCATCGATACCACTGCAGTCCGGCGCGTTCCAGGGTTCACCGGCATGCACTTCATCTCACTGCTGCCGGACGGCGACCGCGAGTTCCTGTTCTACCGTAAAGGGAGCGCCGCAAGCACCATGACGCCCGACGACCTAGACCACGAATACATTGCCGGAGCGCAGCTCCTCCACGTCTCTGGCATCCTCCAGGCAGTGTCGCCCTCCTGCCGCGAGACAGTCCTACACGCGGCCCAATCGGCCAAGCGTCAGGGCGTCCTGGTATCGTACGACACCAATCTGAGGGCCAACATGTGGTCGGCGGCCGAGGCTCGGGAGGCCATGGACGAGATACTACCGTTCGTCGACTACGTATTCCCCAGCCACCCCGAAGAGACCGACGCCCTCATCGGCGCCCTCGACCCACGGGGCGTCATCGACTTTTTCCTGCAAAAAGGGGCTGGCGCAGTAGCCGTGTCTCAGGGCGAAAACGGAGCCACGGCCGGAACTTCGGCCGGCGCTTTCCAGGCAGGCCCTATTACACCTGGGGGTGTGGAAGACACCGCTGGCGCCGGTGACGCTTTCGTGGGTGGGTTCCTTCATAGCCTGCTCCAGGGCAAGGGGGCCGACGAAGGCCTCAAGTGGGGAATCGCTTGCGCGGGGTTGAAAGTGGCAGCCCGCGGCGCCATCGCGGGTCAGCCAACACGGACCGACGTAGAGCAATGGCTCGATACCGTCGAGGTCCGCTCCGCATAGCTGCACCTACGTCATAGTGCATGTGTTCCATTCCACGTTCTGGTAAAGTATTCTCGTGCCGCCTCATTGGCAACCAACCAAAAAACAGCCCTCGGAGACGTAATATGGAACGCCGCGTAGTAGTCACGGGCATCGGCATCGTGAGCCCTGTAGGGCTAACGAGAGATACGACCTGGACCAACCTACTCGCCGGTATCTCAGGCATCGGCTACATCTCATCCTTCGACGCTGAGGAGTTCGAAACAACAATCGCCGGCGAGGCGGACGGATTCGACGCCACCGACTACGTCGGGCGGAAGCAGGCGCGCCGGATGGACCGCTACGTGCAACTTGGGGTAGCTGCTACCCTCGAAGCCGTCGAGCATTCCGGGCTCAAGATCACCCCTGAGAACGCAGAGAGGGTCGCCGTCATTGTA
>CAJWER010000159.1 GCA_913030785.1 uncultured Chloroflexota bacterium
CGCGAATGCGAGCCGGGCCTTTGCATTTGTTCGACACGGGTAAAGACTGCTTGTGGCACTCCGGACACACTAGACCCGGGACCACCCTACACGCCGACCCGGAATTTACATCTGATCTGATTCAGGTCGCCTCCGGCGAAGCGGGCGATGCGGAGCGGCGTCAGTTCCACGGCGCGGGCCGCGCCGTCCAGCACCATCTCCTGCGACACAGATGCCCAATCGCGGGTAACCTTACCGATCATGGTGAGCCTATCGAACCACCGTCAAGTGTATCGCTTTTCCGCGGACACCCATCTTAGGACATCTGGCATATAATACTCCCGGCCCAACAATCCAGGCACGCGAGGCCGGGTCAAACGTGCCGCATAGGACATAACATGAAATTCAAAATAACGGTTCTGCCCGGCGACGGCGTCGGCCCCGAGGTCATCACCGAGGCGCTCAAGGTGATGGATGCTGCGGGATCTCGCCATGGCCACGAATTCGACCTGACCTACGGTAAGATCGGCGGCATTGCGATCGACGAGTTCGGCACGGCGCTGCCCGACGAAACCGCGGAAATGTTCGACGGCGCAGACGCCATCCTATTCGGCGCAGTCGGCGGACCGAAGTGGGACGATACGCGGGCCGCGGTTCGCCCCGAGGACGCGATCCTCGCCATGCGCAAGAACCTGGACGCCTTCGCCAACCTGCGACCAGTCAAGGTCTACCCCTCGCTAATAAACTCCAGCCCCATCAAGCCGCACCTACTCGAAGGTGTCGACATTATGGTCGTGCGAGAGCTGACCTCCGGCCTCTACTTCGGCAGCCCCAAGAAGGTGTGGAACACGTCCCGCGGCCGTCGCGGCGTCGACACGCTGAAGTACACTGAAAAAGAGATCGTGCGCATCCTGCGGGTAGGTTTCGAACTGGCCCAGGGACGCCGCAAGCTGCTCACTTCAATGGACAAGGCCAACGTCCTGGCGTCCGGCCGACTATGGCGGGAGATCGCCACGGAGATGGCCGAGGAGTATCCGGACGTGGAGCTGGAGCACATCTACGCCGACAACCTGGCGATGCAGATTATTCGCAACCCGCAGCACTACGACGTGATCGTCGGCGAGAACACCTTCGGCGATATCATTTCCGACGAGGCTGCAGTGCTGGCTGGCTCCCTGGGCATGCTGCCCAGTGCCTGCCTGGCGGGCACACCGAAACGTGGTGGCGTCGGCGGCGGCGGCTCCGTACCGGCGCTATACGAGCCCATCCACGGCTCGGCCCCTGACATCGTCGGGCAGGGCATCGCCAACCCCATCGGCACCATCCTCAGCATGTCGATGATGCTGCGCCACTCACTGGGATTGGACGACGCCGCGGATGCAGTCGAGCGCTCTGTTGAAGGCGTGCTGGACGAGGGCTACCGCACGCCGGACATAGCAGGTGGCGGCGGCAACGTCGTGGACACGACTACGATGGGCGATGTCATTGCCGGGGGCGTGTAGCGAGGCGTGCCGCATCGCCAGGAAATATTGGCTCTCTTCTGAGGGACACCCTCAGGCTCCCGGCCCTTCAACGGGCTCAGGGCAGGCGGCGGGGCTTGCCCCTCTGCACACCCCATCAGGAACGTGTCCAGGAACTACGGACCAATTTCCAGGCTGCAGTCAGGTTGAAGCTGGTGACGGTTGGCAGCTTCGGAATGCAGTCATATGGTGAGTACTTCCCAATGATGGTGCGCCTATGAATTTGCTGTGTTCCATAAGAACAATCCTGGTTGAGGGTTCTACGCGTTGACCGCCAAGAGGGTGAGCGACTGGGGCGGCGCTCTGCTGAAGAATGCGGCTCGCGCTCCGGCAATGCAGTTCCGAGATTTCCGACTGCTACTGACGGCTTCGCTGTTCGACGGCATGGCGTTCATCGGGGAAAACGTCATCCTGGGGTGGGTGATTCTGGAGATGACCGACTCGCCATTCATGGTAGGCATGGCGATTGGCATCCGGCATGCTCCGGCATTCTTCCTGGGTGTGGTGGCAGGCACGATCGCCGACATTATCGATCGGCGCAAGCTCATTCGGTCTCTGAATATGCTGTCTGCACTGGTCGCGCTGGGCATGGCTGCTTTGCTGATATCCGGACAGGCCAAGCTCTGGCAGCTGCTGCTTTTCCCGGCTATAGCCGGGAGTATAGGCACAACTTCCACGACTACCCGCCAGAGCTTCGTCTACGACGTGATTGGCCGACAGAACGCCCTCAGCGGTCTGGCGTACATTAGCCTTGCCACCCGCACCGGAGGGATGGTCGGAGCGTTGATCGTTGGCGGTATCCTTGCCAAATACGGGCCGGGCGCGGGTTATTTCGTCCTGTCCGGCGGGTATCTGATATCCACACTCATCCTGACGCTGATTCGCTCTCGCGGCCAGGCGGCCCCAGCGGGCGGCCCCAGCATGCTGAGAGGGCTGTTGGAGTTCTGGACAGAGTTGAGGCACAACCGCACCGTCTCGGCCCTGGTGGTGATCGTCGTGCTTGTGGAGTTTTTCGGGTTTACAACCCAAACCTTGATGCCAAGCCTCGCCCGTGACGTGCTGCACATCGGACCCGGAGGGCTGGGCGTCATAAGCGCATTCCGCTCCGGCGGAGGGATGCTGGCCATTGCGGCGGTGTCCACAATCGGCGAGATACGCCATCAGGGGCTGGCGTTAATTGCGGTCATACAGGTGTTTGGTACGGCGCTGGTGGTCCTTGGGTTCGCGTCCAACATCTACGTGACCGTAGTTGCAATAGTCATTATGAGCGGGATGATGGCGCTGTCCGACCTGTTCTCTCAGACCCTCATGCAGAGGCTGGTCCCCAACGAGCTGAGGGGCAGGGCGATGGGTGCGTGGTCTACAGCAGTCGGCACGGCTCCCATTGGTAACCTGGAGATCGGAGCATTGGCCTCATTATTCGGGATCACGGTGGCGTTCGTATTCCACGGCGCCGGATTGATCGCCGTATCGTTCCTGACCCTGGCCGCCTTCGGCAGGCTGAGGCGGGTCTGACCCGAGGCTGTCAGCGTTCGGCAGTCGACTGTGTCGCAGTGACTAACTAATTGCCTGTACCCGCGAGCCGCAATCAACGAGCCTGTGAGGTGGGGTCTTGCCTTGACGATGGGTGAGTGGCCCCCACCGCAATACTCCGTCGGGGGCCTCCTCAGCATGGCAGTGGAGGAATGCGCACCATCCCCGGAATCTAGCAACCGGTACCGGTTCATCATCGGGTCTGGATCAGACGCCCACTTATGTGCATACCCAGCCCCGCCCAACTAAGCGTGCGCAGCACCCACACTTAGCCCGAGGATGATGTCCCACTCCGCCTTTGTGATGGGGTGGATCGAGACGCGGGGCCTCTTGAATAGCGAGCAGTTCTCCAGACCCGGCGTGACCTTTATCTGGGGCAGCGTGACGGGATTCGCTAGCTCCGCCTCACCCTTGATATCCACCATAAACCAGATGGGTTTTTCAGGTGTGCTCTTGGGGTCGGGGTGTTCTGACTCCGGGTCCCATGCCGTATCGTCCGGGTAGCCTTCCCGCACCACCACCGCCGTCCCGACCACAGCGATTGGCTTGGCGTTTGAGTGGTAGAAAAACACCCCGTCGCCGACCTTGAGGTCGTCGCGCAGGAAATTGCGCGCCTGGTAATTCCGGACCCCGTCCCACTCGGCAGTCTGACCCTCCTCGGCCATCAGGTCCGAAAAGGAGTATGCGGTCGGCTCCGACTTGAAAAGCCAGTACCCTCGCTCTGCCATGGGGACACCCTCCATATTCAGTCAGCTTGCGCTGCCAGCCCAGTTTATCACCACCGGCATGAAACGTATTGACCGGCGAGTCCACCGCGAATACGATGACAGTTCACCACAGAGAGCGCAAAGTTCGCAGAGCCTTCAGTCTGACCTCCGTGCTCTCAGCGGTAATCACTTCGTTATGACAGGAGAAGCATGATGCCGAAGGATCTTCCGAAGCGGGCGCGAGCGGTCATCGTAGGTGGTGGCATTGTCGGCTACAGCGTCGCGTACCACCTGACCCAGTTCGGCTGGAAGGATGTCGTGCTGCTGGAGCAGTTCACGATGGCCGCCGGTACGACCGGCCATGGGGCCGGCCTGGTCACGCAGCTACGCCACACGCGGGCGCTCACGGACCTATCGCGCTACGCCGCGGATCTCTACTCCAGGCTCGAGGCGGAGACGGGCCAGCCCACAGGATTCAAGCAGACCGGCAGCATCACGGTGGCCCGTACACAGGGCCGTGCGGACGAGATCAAGCGGACCATCTCAATGGCCAAAGGCTTCGGCGTGGAGATCCATAGCATCAGCCCACGCGAGGCCGGCGAACTATGGCCCCTAATGAACACCGACGACGTCATCGGCGCGATGTACGTCCCCAAGGACGGCCAGACGACCCCGGACGCGACGACGATGGCCATGAACATTGGCGCCACCCGGCGAGGAGCCACCATCCTGGACAACGTGACCGTCACCGGAATACAGCGCGAGGGTGGGGCCGTCACAGGGGTGAACACCTCTCGCGGCGACATCGAGTGCGAGGTCGTCGTGAATTGCGCGGGCATGTGGGCCCGTGAGATCGGACTGTTGGCGGGCGTAGCCGTGCCCCTGCACGCCGCCGAGCACGCCTATCTGGTCACGCGCCCGATGGAGGGCGTCACACCCGACATGCCCTCGCTTCGCGACCCCGACGGCTACATCTACTTCAGACGCGACATCGAGGACCAGGGCGGCATGCTGATGGGAGGCTTCGAGCTCGTAGCCCAACCCTGGGGCATGGGCGGCATACCCGACCACTTCGCCTTCGGACGCATCGATGCCAATATGGACCGCTACGGCGTGTTCGTCGAGAACGCCGTGCAGCGCGCACCAGCGATGGCCGATGTCGATGTCCTGCGCTGGGTCGTCGGCCCGGAGAGCTTTACGCCCGACAACCGGTACATCATGGGCGAGGCGCCGGAGCTGCGGAATTTTTACGTGGCCGCTGGCCTCAACTCCAGCGGTATCGCCGGCGCAGCCGGAGCGGGCAAGGCCGTCGCGGAATGGATCGTCGAGGGCCACCCGCAAATGGACCTATCAGAGGTGGACATCAGGCGCTTCCACGGCTTCGAGAACGGATCAAAATACCTGTTCGACCGTACGGTGGAGGGCCTCGGACTGCTATACGCCATGCACTGGCCGAAGCGACAGCCCGAAACCGCGCGCATGGCTCGACAATCGCCGCTGCACGACCGCCTCACCGCCGCCGGCGCGGCTTTCGGAGAGCTGCGCGGCTGGGAGCGCCCGAACTGGTACGCGCCGGAGGGAGTTGAGCCCCTATACGAATACTCCTATCAACGCCAAAACTGGTTCCCCTACTCCGCCGAGGAGCATCGAGCCGTTCGGGAGACGGCCGGCCTGTTTGACCAGACTTCCTTTGCCAAGTTCCTGCTTCAGGGACCCGACGCCGAGTCGGTCCTGCAGCGCATCTGCGCCAACGATGTTGGAGTCGAGCCCGGCCACGTCGTATACACCGCCATGCTAAACGAACGCGGTGGAATCGAGGCCGACCTCACGGTCACTCGCATGGCCGAAGACCAGTACATGATTGTCACCGGTGGCGGCGTAGCCAGGCAGAATTTCACCTGGGTCAAGAGCCACATTCCCGATGACGCTCGGGCGTACCTCACCGACGTGTCGTCGGCTTACGCCACCCTCAGCGTCATGGGCCCGAACTCTCGGGCGATCCTGAAGGGGCTCACCGACACTGACCTCTCCAACGAGGCATTCCCGTTCATCGCGTCAAAAGAGATAACCATCGCATATGCCCCGGTTCGTGCCACACGTGTCACCTACGTCGGCGAGCTTGGCTGGGAGATCTACGTGGCCACCGAGTTCATAGCCGGAGTCTACGACGCCATCGTCGAGGCCGGACGCGCGCACGGTCTTCGGCACGCCGGTTACCACGCCATGGACTCGCTCCGCATCGAGAAGGCGTATCGCTCATGGGGCCACGACATCGCCGACGTGGACACGCCGCTGGAGGCCGGACTCCGGTTCGCGGTCGCATTCGACAAGGAGGGAGGTTTCATCGGCAAGGACGCCCTGCTCAGGCAGCTCGACGAGGGCCTGAAGAGGCGTTTGGCCGTATTCGTGCTCGATGACCCCGAACCAATTCTCCTAGGCGACGAACCGATCTATCGTGACGGTGAGCTGGCAGGGGTGGTTACTTCAGGCGAGTACGGCCACACCATCGGCACGGCCATCGGCCTGGGCTATGTCAACAACCCGGACGGGGTCAACGCAAACTACGTCAATTCCGGGTCCTACGAAATCCAGATTGCCGGCGAGCGCTTCGCCGCCAAGGCCAGCCTGCGGCCCATGTACGACCCGAAGAGTGAACGAATGAAGGTGTAGGCCGAAAAACGGGAAATCGTGAGTCGGAACAATCAGTTGAGTCCTAATTGCACCACAATGAATGATTCCGATTTGTTCTACTTTATCAAGTAAATTCATTAAGTTCTTGTACCGCGAGTCCGAGTCGCGTAAGTATTGCCGCCCCAATCGAGAAACAAAAAAACGAAGTCAGGGCGGGCGCACCATGTCTCATCCACCGGAACTGAGTCATTACAAGGTTATCTACGCGGATCCTCCGTGGACATTTGCCACTTACAGCAAAAAGGGTAAGGGGCGCAGTCCCGAGGCTCATTACGACTGCATGAGTTTCGATGCCATCAAGGAACTGCCGGTGGCCGACTGGGCGGCGAAGGACAGCATTTTGCTGCTCTGGGTCACCGACCCGCTGCTGCCCAAGGGGCTCGAGCTCCTCGACGCCTGGGGCTTCACCTACAAGACCGTGGGCTTTTACTGGGCCAAGCTCAACAAGGCGGCCTCGCCCCATGCCTATTCGGACAGGGACTTCTTTACCGGCATG
>CAJWER010000160.1 GCA_913030785.1 uncultured Chloroflexota bacterium
TTGAGCCATTTGTGCTTTTTGATGACTTAACCCCGCCAGAGTCACCGCAGCGCCTTCTTGAGCAAAAAGCAATGCCGTCGCTTTACCAATGCCCGTAGCCGCTCCACTAACCCAAGCCACTTTTCCATCTAATCGTTTGTCTGACATAGATATACCTTTTCGCAAATTATTCTATAAAGGACGCACCACAGACAAGCTGCGCATGTAATCCATATAGGTTTCCACCGACAACACACCACCGCCCATTCCGCTCTTATTGATGCCACCATAAGGTACACCATGTGGAAACAGATTATGAGCGTTAATCCAGCTATTACCGGCCACCATTTTTTCAGCCACACGTTGCGTCCGAGTCAAATCGCTTGACCAGCCGGGCCCCGTCTCCATTGTAGTAGCCTGTTCGAAAGATCTCCAGTGTGAACGCGGACACCGGGTTCGTGCTGACCATAATCTGCAGTTTCTCGCCGGCACGAATGCTGTTCGCCGAGCAATACCCTTCAATCCACGGGCAACGTCCGTTGGCCAAGTGGGGAGTGATCTTCCCGGGGGTTTGGCGCGTGTTGGTAAGCATCCAGTCGCGCGTGCCGGGTTTCGCGTTTTCACGCTGGACCAGATCTCGCCCAGGCGAACTGGAACGCGGTGAGGGAGCGGATTCTTTCGGCGCTCCATACGCTCCAACCGCAAGGCCCAGGCTAACTGCTGCCACGCCTTTGAGTGCATCACGGCGATTCAAGCCGCGCTTAGATTCATTCGATTCGTTCATGCTAAACGGATTCCTACATAATGTCGGTGAGGGCCCAGGCGATGAGGCCAAAAGTGATCAGTTGGGGTCTTTGTCGATCGTCCAATAGATAATGGGTAGGGAGAATGGACGCGAAATACGCCGTTGGTGACAATACCGAGGAAGTGCAGCCATTCGAGGCCCTTGCCTCCGCCCACGCGCCGGCTCGCACAACCTTACAGGAAGACTCGTTCCATGGTCCAGGCCTGGAGCTTCCTGCATCGGGCACGTTGGCCGCGGGCTTCGATGGAGAAGCCGACACTGTCAGTGCCTTCCGGGTAGACTCGGGTCAGGCAGGCGCTCTGCCCGTTCACGAAAACCTCCACGATGCTGCGATCGACGAAGATTCGCAGCTCGAGTGGCTCACCCTCATGGTAGTGGAAGTAGCAGCTCTGCGGCTGGTTGATCTCCCCCTCCGCACCGACGGTGGAGAAGGTTGGATCGAGGGTGATCATACTGTCACGGACACTCCAGCTGCGGTTGGCGTAGTCTTTGCCGACGTCCCGGTGAAAGTTCACCGCCGTGTATTCCGACTTGTCGGCGGCACGCAGAACGTTGAGTCGGATGTATCGTGCCTCCCCGGGGTCGATCGTGGCAATGATCTCCATGGCGTTGCCTCGCACTTCGTCCACCACGATTTCCTGGTGGGCTGGCAACTCGATGTCGGTCAGTTCTACCGCCTCCGCGCGCAGGGACTCGATATCGCCGGCCGGTGAGATGAGCAGGCGGTCGCCCTCGCCGAGGGTGTAGCGGCGCGGCAAGGACATGATCTGTGCCCATCCCTCCTGCGGTCGTCCCTCCGTCACGTTGTAGATGCAATGAACACCACCCGCACCGTCGGGGTAGGCGGAGGGGGCGTGAATGCTGCCGCTGCCCTGGCGGCCCGAGTTGAGGTATCCACCCCGGCGGGCGACGAATTTCTGCCGTGGCCGATCGTAGTCGCCGATCACGAACATTGCGCTGTGTACGTGGCTGAAGGTCAACAGGATATGTCGGTCACCGATGGGCCAGAAATAGGGACATGACCCATCGTCGCCGGAGAAACCGAAGATGTCGTTCTCCATGAACTCCCCCATGTAGACCCAGTTCTCCAGGTCTGGGGAACGGTACAGATGATCCACCATGCGACAGGGGGGCGCGTCCTGGTACCCCACCTTGTTATGCGCATGGGGCTCAGCGAGCGGATTGATGCCGTCCGCCCATCCGCCGCAGAGCACGTAGTAGAAGTCGCCGTCCTTCCAGATGCAGGGGTCGTAAATCTGGTGCGGCCTTCCGAGTTCGTCATAGTCGACGTTGGGGATCACCGCCTTGCCCGTGACGACCTCCCAGTTGAGGAGGAGGGGATCGTCGGATAGGGCCACCATCAATCCCGCCTGCCCCTGGTGCCCGTAGTAGGCGGCGATCACCCGATCCTCTTCTACGAAGCAGGTGCCGGAAAAGCAGTTCTCTTCCGTGTCGGGGTAGAGGGCGTAGGGCAGGTCGTGCCAGTGGATGAGGTCGTCGCTCACGGCGTGTCCCCAGTGGCCACGACCCTCGTCAGGTGAGCCCTGGTAGAAGAGATGCCACTTCCCCTGCCAGTAGCACAGACCATTGGGATCGTTCAGGCCATTCTCGGGTGGGCTGAAGTGATAGAACGGGCGATACGGGTCCCCTTCCTTGGCGGCTCGAGACGCGGCAAAGCGCTTCAGCAGGACATTGTCCTGAAGCTCCTGCTGCTGGGTGGCGAGATCAGAGCTGAAAGTCTGACGAGGCGTGCGGGATTTCACGGTGCTTCTCCGGGACGTGGGCTCTGCCGAAGTATCGTACCTGGATTTCGCGTTGTTCCAAACGCGACGTCGTTGTCCCTCTTCAAGATCTCTTCAGGGACTGCGTGCTGCCAGTACCCGGGAACCGTGTTGCGGGGCCGTTCGAACCACCCCAAGAGCAGCGACCTTCTCGTGTCGGAGCTGTTGGCTCTCGCTGCATGCAACGCGCGCGCCTCTCCTATCACGAGGTCGCCGGCTTTGACGGGAACATCGACCTGATTCGGATGCTCCCGAAACTCCGCCGAGCGTTCATCGTGCGCGAGGAGATGGATGTTCGTTGCCTCATCCGAATCCTGTTGCGCTCTTTCGAGCTCATCGTGGAGATCGATCCGCTTGCGGTGGCTTCCCGGGATGATCTGAAAACAGCCGTTGTTCCCGAGGGTATCGTGTAGATAGTAGGAGAGGAAGATCTTCTGCGGCCACGGGGCCAGACTGATCGGATCATTCCAGTCCATCCAGTCGTGGTGCCAGTAGAGTCTCGGTCCACCAGGGGGTTTGGAAAGCAAGATGAAGCTTCCGTGGGACTCGAAATCGTCCAATCCCATCGCCAGGAGCGCGTCGATGGTGGGCTGCCAGTTGACCAGTCGATCGATGAGCTCGCTGTCGTCGCGCCGCAGGTGCAGATCAGATCCCTGATACTGTAGCCCCGAGCTGGCTGCGCGTTCTCGCGGTGTCGACAACTCCTGCCGACTCGTAGCGGCGTCGAGCAGTCTGTCGGTCTCCCGACGCAACTCATCCAGGAAGTCATGAGACAGGACCTGCCCGACTACGCAGAATCCGTCTTCGGTGAGTTTCTCTCTGTTTTCGATTGCCAGCTCAGCTGTCACGGCACGCCTGTCATTACGCTACGCGCAACCTGATGTCTTGAGGCTGACGCCCGCATCACCTGCCGGCAGGATTCGCAGAGCGAAGCGGGGAGCGGGTCTCTGGTCATTTATGCCCTGGTTGGGCACTCTGCCGAATGCGCTGTCGGTCACTCCGAGTACACTTTCTTGAAAAGCCCCAGCAGACCGGCGTCATCGCCGCGCACATACACGGGAATGCGCTCAATCGGTGCATCTGCCTCAACAACCTGTCCGCCCGGCTGTCGCTGGCCGGTCCAGGCACAGGTCCATTCGGTTCCGATCGGGAGGTACACCTCCCGGCTACGCGCCTCAAATTTGGTTATGGGCGCCACCAGAAGATCGGGTCCAAACAGGAACTGGTCTTCCACTTCCTCAGCTTTTGGATCATCCGCAAAGTCGAAGAAGATCGGGCGCATGGGGGGCAAGCCTTCTTCGGAGGCCAGCTTCATCTGCGCCATGACATAAGGCCGCAGGCGCTCCCGGAGCAATATGGCTGCCCGGACATGCCAATAGGAATCTCCGCCGATACTCCAGGGCTCGTTGTTTGGTCGGTTACCGTGAGTACGGAAGACGGGAGTGAAAACGGCATACTGGTACCAGCGCACCATCAGTTCGTGAAAGCGAGGACTGCTGTTGTCATGGGTGATGAAACCGCCGATGTCGCAGCTCCACCAAGGAATCCCACTCATGGCGACATTCAGCCCCACCTTTATGTATTCTTCCAGATGCTCGAATGAAGAGAGGATATCGTGGGGGGCGGGACATGCGCCGTAACGCTGGCTCCCCGCCCAGGCATTGCGGCAGATGGTTACCACCTCCTTCTCACCAGCTGCAATCAGGCCTTCATAGATGTTCTTCTGATGGGCCACGGGGAAGTAGGCATGTGTTTCTGTTGCTGGACCGATGTGAAACAGAACCTGATCGTACTCCTCAATGTTGTGGAATTCATCGCACGGATCGAGCCAGAAAGTACGTATGCCAATGTCGAAGTAGTTCTCTTTCCACTTACTCCATAGAAACTTGGCAGCTTCCGGGTTCGTCGGGTCATACTGATACTTGGGTCCGTCAAAACTGACCGTGTCCTTTCGCCCGCCGATGGAACCGGTGAACATGCCGTGTTCCTTCATGTGTGCGAAGTTCTCGCTCTTCTCGTCCACCAGGGTCCATGGCGAGATCATGATTCGTACACCCATCGCGTCCAGTTCTTCGACCATGGCTTTCGGGTCGGGCCAGAACTTCGGGTCCAACCTCCAGTTGCCAGTGATATCCCAGTGCTTGAAGTCGATGACCAGCACCGACAGGGGCAAGCCACGCCGTTTGAACTCTCGGGCCACACTCAGGAACTCTTCCTGGGTCTTGTAGCGGAGTTTGCACTGCCAGAATCCGGAGGCCCACCAAGGAAACTCCGGCGCATGCCCGGTGACATCGGTGTAGTTCTCCATGAGATCGGCGTAGGAATCCCCAGCGGTGATGTAGTAGTCGATCTGTTTGCTGCCACGGGAAACCCATCGGGTCATGTTGTTGCCGAATTCAGCTCTGCCAAGAGAGGGGTTGTTCCAGAGAAACCCATAGCCTCGACTGGAGACAACAAAGGGCACAACAGCTTTGACATGGCGCTGGTAGAGATCAATCACGCAGCCCTTCAGGTTGAGCCTTCCGGTCGCGTTCTCGCCCATACCGTACAGGCGTTCCCCATCCTGTGCCTCAAAGTGCAGCTCACACTCAAAAAGGCCGTCGCCCACCGATTTGAACCGCCGTGTGCCAGGGTTGTGAGCATGAACGCGATAGTCGTATTCACGCAGTATCGGAATCGGTGTTTCGTCGGCCCATTTGAAGAACTCGAGATGACCCTTCTGGGTATAGATGTCACGAATCCGCGCGGATATCTTCCCATTTCTGATGGTTGCCGCAGTATCGGAGGTCTCGATGTGTGCCTGAGTGTCAACGGGCTCTGTCAGCGCCCACGGCCTGTCGATGGTCTCAGGTAGTGGGGTCACACGAACCCGCAACCCATCGCGTCCCCAGGGTTCGATGACGAGGGTTTCTTCGCCTGACCTGTAGACGAGCTTGTTGTCGATGATTCTGACGTGCTTTTCCACTTCCTTCTCTCCTGCGCAACGAAAGTAACAGCAGCGAGGCGGCGTCACCGAACACACGGACGCGAGCTATCCAGTCCGTCGAATCAGAAGTCAGCCGGAGGACCACCTGGACAGGCCGCTTGAGGTGTCCATTTTTTTTGGGGGAGTACCAGTACAAACACTGATCTCTTTTTTGATGCACGGCTCCTTCGAGGGCCATCAACGTTACACGAAAGCGGCAGCGAAGGCGCTCCCCTAAAACCCCACCCCCGACAAATTGTGCACAAAGCCAACGCGGAGCCCTCTGGACGATCTCTGAATCTGCAGGAGTGCAAAGGCGGGATGATGATGGCGGGGTGGGGGTATTACTGGGGGTATGTGAGATGACCGAATCTCTTACATGACTGTGTAACAACGAGTTATGGGTAAAATATGGTGGACGCCGCCTCCACCGGATCCAGGCCGACGACGCTGGCGTCGACTTGATGAGCGATACTCGCGATCTGCTCTCGTCGAGGCGCTCAAATTCAGTACACTACTGAGATCAGCCCGTGCAGGCGCTCCTCGCGGCCGTCCCCTTGCAGACTCAACTCCAGGATGTAAAGGCCGGGAGGTACGTGAGTCCCGTTCTCGTCCCGACAGTCCCACTCCAATTGCTGCGGTCCGGCGACGCGGCTCTGTTTCACGTAGCGCACCTGGCGGCCAGACAAGTCCAGCAACCGCAGACCCAAGGGCCTCTCCTCGATCAGGTTGAGCAGGTCGAGGGAGACGTGGAGAACGTCGTTGTGACCGTCGCCGTTGGGGGTGAGCACGCGGGAGCTGAGCGCGACGTTGGCGAACAGTCTTTGATCGACCGGCAGGTGCACCACGTTTGTGTTGCCGGGTGCCTGATCCGTGGCGTCGCCGGGATCTACGCGCTGGCGGATCGCGTCGCCGGCGCGGGAGTCTTGGATAAAGAGATTGAATTGCGTCGACTGCTGGAAGATGCGGCTTCGGAAGCGCAACTCGACGAGATCGCCGTCGCCGATGGCCTGGGGGAAAGTCACCTGGAAACCCGCATCCGTGGCCTCGCTCGCGACATCCACGGGCTCGTCGTTGACCTTTGCCTGGGCAAAATGCATCGCCACTGGTGCTTCGACGAAGACGCGGTCAAATCCCGTGCGGCGGGTCTGGCCTGGTTTCAAATAGAGACTGAATTCGTGCTCCTCCCCGGGGCTAACTTGCAAGGGCGCGATCTCGCTGACCGCGCTGCGCGCCAGCGCCTCGCTGAAATTGACCGCCAGGTTCCCAAGCTCCGCCGCGAGGCCGGGGGCGTCCCCGGTCATGCGGACTTCGAACTGCAGCCACCGCCGCGGCGAAGGCGACTGAAACTCCTGCCCGGAATCGCCGTAAATCTTGCTCCAG
>CAJWER010000161.1 GCA_913030785.1 uncultured Chloroflexota bacterium
TTTGCCAGTCAACCTTTCCAGCTCCAGGATTCCACCCCTGTTTCTCCACTCGAGTTTGTCCAGGTTTCTTACTTCGTGAAGGTACTGGAACCAAATAGATGCGAGGCTTTCTTGGTGCAGTCCCATACAGCCACATTCGGTATTCGTTTTCAGCCTGATATTGCTTCGGGTCGCTCCAGACACCCTTTCTTTTATTCATTGCGTGCCACTGTGCGGCGACAGCTGCCCTTCCGAGTGAATACTCTGGAACATCTTTTGCATGTCCACCCCAAAGCATCTCTAAATTTGCATTAACATTACCTGCATAGACGATACCCACGATCCTGTCGAAGGAACGCTCAAAACTTTTTAGGGCAACTCGAACGAGAACGGTAATTGACGGACGTAGGCGAAGGCCAGCCGACAGAAATGCCTTTGCCGCCTCTAAAGCCTGCGAAAACCGGCCAGATATGACCGGCGATGGCTGCGAGGGCGGTGGCCACCTCGACCCCGGCGGAGTCGGTCAGGAGTCGGGCGAGCAGGACGGCGACAACAGACTTGCCCATATCCAGCAACAAGACAGCGACCGCCGCGCGTCTGCCCACGGTCCTGAGCACATTGGTTGTGCCTGTGCTGCCACTACCGTACTGCCTTACGTCCACGCCTCCGACGACACGTCCGGCGATTACACCGAATGGCACGGAGCCTAGCAGGTACCCGATGGCGACAAAAATTACGTAGTCTATTACTCTTCCCCCCTACCCTTGAAGCGCATCCTCAAGGGGCTGCCTTCGAACCCGTAGACCTTGCGTAGCTCATTCTCCAGATAGCGACGATACGAGAAGTGTACCATTTCAGAGCTATTTACATAGAAGGTGAAACTGGGCGGCGAGGTCTTGTCCTGCGTGACACCATATACCTTCAGCAATCGGCGGCCGTTCGGTTTAGGTGGACTTGACGCAACGGCATTGAGCACGGTGCGCCGCAGATCGTAGCGTGGCAGCTCGGTGCTCCACTGGTCGTACACCCTGCGCGCGGTGTCCAGCAACTCCGGGATACCCTTTTCTCGGAGAGCCGAAATGAAGGTGATGGGTACGAAGCGCGCGAATTTAAAGCGCATTCGTATCTCATCCGTGGCCTTCTCTTTGTCCAGGCCTAGGCTCGGCGCCAGATCCCACTTGTTGACGGCCACAACGATACCCCTGTAAGCGTCGAGGACATAGCTGGCGATGTGAGTGTCCTGGGCGGTCGCCAACTCCGTGGCATCCAGCAAAAGCAGGGCCACGTCGGCGCGATCGATCGCCTTTAGCGCCCTCATTGCGCTGAATCGCTCAATACCGGGATCGATCTTGCCTCGACGCCGTATCCCGGCCGTGTCGATCAGCAGAATGGAGCCGCCGTCGTATTCGACCAGGGAGTCCAGGGAGTCCCGTGTGGTGCCCGGCATGTCGCTGACAATGGCTCGCTCTTCCCCGGAGATGGCGTTGAGGAGCTGGGACTTGCCTGCGTTGGTCCTACCCACGATAGCCAGCTTCAGACCGGCTTCGGGGGTGAACGAGGTTTCTTCGGGGCTGAAGTATGACAACACCCGTGTCATAAGGTCTTCAATGCCCGTGTTGTGGTATGCGCTGATAGGGGTCGGGTCACCGAGGCCCAGACGGTAGAATTCGACCGAATCCGCTTCCCTGCCCTCGTTGTCCGACTTGTTTGCGGCCATCACCACCGGGGTGTCCGTTTGGCGCAGCATGTGGGCGACGTCCTCGTCGGCGGGTGTGACCCCAACAGAGCTGTCCACCAGCATGATGATGACGTCCGCCTCAGAGACTGCGACGTCTATCTGGGCCTTGACGGAATCCCACAGATCGAACCCGGCCTCCCGGTCGAGGCCGCCAGTGTCGACGAGGATGAAGACCCTCTCGGCCCACTCGGCCTCAGTCGTCACGCGGTCCCGCGTGGTACCTGGAATATCAGAGACGATGGCCGTCCTCTGTCCTGTCAGCCGGTTAAACAGGGTGGACTTGCCGGTATTGGGGCGACCGACTATGGCCACCAGTGGTTTCGTTGGGGGTGCTGTTATCGTCATCTCATCTGTACCTATGTCACCACACCGGCCAGAATGGCCTTCTGAGCATGGAGCCTGTTCTCCGCCTGGTCGAAGACTACCGACCGCGGGTGATCGATCATGCCCGGCGCGATCTCCTTACCCTCGTAGGCAGGGAGGTCATGCATAAAAAGCGCATCGGGTTTTGCGTAGCTCATCAATTCCTCGTTCACTTGATACTCTTTGAAGGCCTCCAGCCTGACCTCGGTCTCGTCGTCCTGCCCCATGCTCACCCACGTGTCGGTGTACACAACGTCAGCGCCGCGCGCAGCCTGCTGAGGCAACTCAACCCATCCGACCTTCGATTGACTCTCCGACGCCCGCCGATTCGCCTCTTCCCATGCAGGAGTCGGTATCTGGTAGTCAGGTGGGGCCGCAATAACGAAATCGGCGCCGACCGAAGCACAAGCGATTGCGAGGCTGGCGGCAGTGTTGTTGCCGTCACCAATGTAGGCGACCCGTTGTCCTCGCAACTCGCCCCTGTGCTCTTGAATCGTCATAATGTCTGCCATGGCCTGACACGGGTGCTCAAGGTCCGATAGAGCATTCACAATAGGTGCGTTCGCATATTCGGCGAACTCGAGCAGACTGTCATGAGAGTTTACTCTCACAACGATGATATCCACCCACCGATCGAGGACCCGGGCTACATCGGCCACCGGCTCCCTAACGCCGAGTCCCACCTCGGACGCACCCAGGTTGACGCAATCGCCCCCGAGCTGACGGATGCCGATTTCAAAGCTGACCCGCGTTCGCAGCGATGGTTTTTCAAATAGAGTGGCCACGGTCATGCCGTCCAGCGGCTTTGTAGACTCGCCGCCCTTCATACGAATGGCACTATCGATCGACAGCCCGATTTCGTGCGGGCTGAGGTCTGCGACCGACAGAAAATTCCTCGTCATCATCGCGCTCCACTTCTAGGTCCGCAATCAATGGTAACACGGAGGAAAGGGAGGTCCACTTACCACAGTCCAGTCCGAGTGACGACTTGTGCGGTTTACCACACGGTCGACGACTGGAAGTCGAAGGGTCAGTCTGTCGTCGGCGTGAGCACCAGCGTCTCCTGGGCTGCGCTAGCCACTCGCTCCGGAGACCACGCGATCGGCACTCCCTCGCCTCGCTGCCAAAGTGGAAGCATATCGTCGTAGTGGGGCGAAAGGGGATTGCCCGACTGACCGCCAGGCAATATGAAGCTGCTCTCCTCCCAATTCCCTACGTCTACGACCATGCGCAACGAGGCGATCGCTATGGGGTTGGATGTTGGGTCTTCCGTCAGGGTCGCTGCCTGCGAAACAGTGTTGGCGTCGCCGCCCCAGGGGAATGGACCCCGGTTGAAGATGGGAGCGAATATCTTTTGCTCGGCCCCCACAGGGTGCACCAGCGTCAACGGCCTGACGCGACCCCAGACCCTTCCCCTGGCGCTACGCTGGATGAGCGCGCTCATTGCCTCCGAGAGGGCGTCCTCAATGGTGCGCTCCCAGCCATCGTCGAACCAGCCGTCGGGCCGGTCCCGAAGCAGCCTGGCCAGGTGACCCGTGCGTCTCGCCACCAACAATGTGTGGGGCTGTATCAGATTGTCGCCGTTGCCGAAGGCCCACTTCCACGAACACGGCGCCTTCGCCTGCCCGACTCGGCGGTACATACTAGAGAGGAAAAGCTGGAACACGGACGCCGCAATCGAGTCTGGCGTAAGATCGCCATCCCAATCACCTAGCAATTCCAGCGCACCCCGACCATTGCCGTCGGCGGGGAACACGGACAGGACAGTGTCGCGCATCTCGCGCCATGGGATGCTTTGGGTATCCATCTGCAACGCCAGGGCCGAGCCCACGTCCCGACCTTTGCCATCGCCCAGCACCTCCAGAATGCGGGCGGCCCTGTATCCATCCAGCCAGTCTACGCCCAGGAATGGGCCGCCTTCTTCCCGCACCGGGCTGTTGTTGGCGGTGGCAAGGAACCCCTCGGGCGGATCGACCGTATGGGGCAGCTGATCGAAGGGCAGCGGATCGTCCTCCCACCCGGCGTCCGGCAACCAACCTGGCCGCGGCATCGTCCCCATACCACCACGTCGCTGCGGGACGTCCCCAATGAGCTGCCAGCCGATCGTTCCGGACGCATCGGCATAAACGACGTTCAGAGAGTAGGCAGGCCACTGGCGACAAGCCTGGCGAAGGTCTTCGAAGCTCTTGACAAGATGGACCGTGAGCAGTCCCTCAACCGGGCGTGGGTCCAGCCAGGTCGCCCTAAGGGACATGGCGACACCGCCTCCCACAAGTGAGCCAACGAGAGGGCCTCTGGGGGTAATGACGACCCGCTCGGTCACGTCATCGCCTCCCTTGACGCGGATCACCTCATCACGGACCTCACACTCCACAAAGCCATCGGCTTGCCTTACACTCCGTCCGTCCGGACCGACCTCTTCCAGGAACAGGTCCGTGTTGTCGACCAGGCCGGCGGTAACACCCCAGGCTGCGTTGCCGTTGTGGCCGGCGGGGATCACCGGCACGCCTACGAAAGTGGCCCCCGCCGCGGCCCAGTCCGGGGTGCGGATGTGGGTCAGATACCAGTGAGGGGGTAGGGAGGGCCGCAAGTGCGGGTCGTTGGCCAGCAGGGGACGTCCGGTGGAGGTCAGGGACGGCGCCACAGCCCAGTTGTTAGAACCGCACGAGTGGCCCATCACGTCGCGGAGGGCGGCGATGTCCGAGGCCAGCCGGTCGGCCATCGGTCCCTGCGGCTCCCCTGTGGGAGAGATAAGGGGGTGCCACTCCGGATAGGTTGGGTCGAGGTCCGCCAGGGCCTGTGGCCCGTCCATCTTGAGGACGTGGTAACGAGCCAGCTCGATGTCCCAGTTGAGGGCCAGCACAAAGGCCTGCAGCCGTCCCACCGCCAGCACATCCGCTGCCGTGTACAGCGTTGGTTTGCCGCGCAGCAGCACGAATTCGTGGGCTCGCCGTTTTGAGCCCAGAGTCATCCCATCGGTTACGCCCCGCGCAAAGGAGTCCAGGACCTTCCGAATATGCGGCGCGATCACATCGAGTTGCTCGGCAGTGCCACGGGAGAAGCCGACCTGTCGGGACAAGCGGTCTACAGGAAGGCCCGGTTTTCCGACCAACTCGCTCAGGGTGCCGCGGGCCACACGCGCCATGCTGTCGATCTGGAACGCCCTGTCCTGTCCCTGGCAGAAGCCGACCCCGTACCAGGCATCCTCGTCTCTCTCGGCCTCGATATAGGGGATGCTGTAGGTATCGCGCCGAATCGTGACCGAGCTGGAAATGCCTGGAACCTCCACGGTCCCGGAGGTCCGAGGGAGTCTCCGTCCTAACAGCGTGCGAAACAGGAAGCGGTGCACATTCATCGGTCACCTCCGCTGGCCGGGGCCGTCACGCCTGTCCACTCCTGCAATTCCTCGGCCTCGTGCCACTCTACCGTCCGCCCAAGAGATGCCCCAAACTGGCGCGCCACTATGGGTATGACCGAAGCAACGTCGACTTCGGCCTGGCCCTGGTCGGCCACTGACGTGGCCTGGGCTTCGGGATCTCCGCACGACACAATATGGTCGAAATAGGACAGGTCCGGGTCGACATTGAGGGCGAATCCATGTGTGGTGACACCACGGCTGACCCGCACCCCTATGGCAGCGACCTTGGCGTTGTCTATCCACACACCAGTGGGCCTATCTTCACTCTCGGCGACTATGCCCAACTCCGCCAGGGTTGCAATCAGCATGCTCTCCAGGGCCCGAACGTATTTCAGAGGACCGCCGCCCCACTCCTTGAGGTTGACTATGGGATAACCGACCAGTTGGCCGGGGCCGTGATAGGTAACCTCGCCCCCGCGATCCACATGCGCGACCTCGACGCCAAGCTCAGCTCGCCTCTCGGGGCCGATCAGGATGTCCGCGTCGCTACCCCTTCTGCCCAGTGTATAGACGTGAGGGTGCTCCAATAGCAACAGCGTAGAGGGCATCTTGTCGACAGCGACACGGGCGTGCACCCTGCGCTGCAACGCGAGGGCTGAAGTGTAATTCATGCGACCCAGATGGGAGACAATGAGGCCATCGCTAGCCAGTTGGGCCGAGGCCGCGCTAGTCCGGGGCATGGTCAGTGGGCCTGCCGTGACCGGGACGAGAGCCACCGTACTCCCACGGCTGCTCCCCGTCCTCCAATGCGTCCACAGGACTGACAGGATCCCGTCGTCCTGGCAGACCACGCTGTATCGAGAGTGATTCTGTGGGTGATGTGGATTGGACGATAGTGGGCCCTCAAAGCCAAACTGTAAGACTTTCATACCGGGAAAACCCAACCCATCACGCAGTGTTTCCACCCTGTCATCAATAATCCCCAAATCTTCTGCAAAAACATCAAGTGGCCCCAACGATTTGGAGACGGCATCAAACAGAGCACGGCCTGGCCCCGGTCTCCAACAGCCAGATGCCGCTGTTTCTGCTGAAAAAGGAATGCTCCAGTAATCCTGAAAACCACGGAAATGATCGATTCGCAGCAGATCAAATCGCTCAAAAGCCTGCTTAAATCGATCGATCCACCAGGTGAAACCTGTCTCCTCCAATGCATCCCAGCGATAAAGGGGATTGTTCCACACCTGACCATCTTCGGAAAAGTCGTCGGGCGGCGCGCCGGTGCGCGTGCTGCAGTTCGCCGCGCTGGGCAGCAGTTTGTCGCTGCGGTCGTTCACTCTTTTGGGCAGTTCGGTCTCAGTACTTGGGTTGGCACGGTTCGGATCTGCATTCTCGATGTCGGTGTTGGATTTCTTGCAGTTGGGCAGCAGTTTATCGCTCAGGTCGTTCGCGCGTGCAAG
>CAJWER010000162.1 GCA_913030785.1 uncultured Chloroflexota bacterium
AGTTCATCTCCCCAACGTCCATTGCGGTGGATGGCATCGGACAGGTGTACGTTAGCGACGAGAACACCCACCGGATTACTATTTTCGACGGAGAGGGCACGTTCCTGGCTGTTTGGGGCGTGCACGGTGACCGGCTGGGCGAGCTTGACGGCCCCTCAGGCATAGCTTTCGACAGCGACGACAACCTTTACGTAGCCGACCACAGGAACCATCGGATACAGAGATTTACTAGCGACGGCCGTTTCCAGTTCGGATTTGGCTCGGCGGGATCCGAAGAAGGACAGCTGAGCCTCCCCTGGGGGGTGACCGTCGGAGCCAATGGTGACGTCTATGTGGCAGATTGGGGCAACGACTTGATTAAGAGGTTCTCGCCCGATGGCGAGTTCGTGGGCCAGTACGGCAGCCTTGGCCGGGCGGATGGACAGCTTAAGCGACCCTCCAGCGTCGCCGCGGACGGGGAGGGCTACATCTACGTAGCAGATTGGGGGAACGAGAGAGTGCAGGTGTTCGACCCTGAAGGCGACTTCGTGATGAAGCTCAGAGGCTCAGCGACCGTCTCTAAATGGGCGGGAGAGTTCCTGAGCACGAACGTCGAGGAGGCTGAGGCGAGGGCCGTGGCTGACCTGGAACCGGATGTAGCGCAATTCGGCGGCGATCCTCATGAGGAGTCCTCCCATATCGAGCGCTACTTCTGGGCCCCCGTCTCGGTGAAACTTGACGATGAAGGCAGGGTCTATGTAACCGAGAGCAATCGACACAGGGTGCAGATCTTTGAGCGAGGTCGAGGGGCCTAGTCTCTCTAGGATGCTGGGGGTCGTACGGTCGACCGCAGCCGGAGCTGGCGTAGCTCGGACTGACACATAATAGATTGTTGACAGCGTGACCTTAGTTGCCCAGAATACGCCGTGAATCGACATTCGCCGCTCCGATCTCCAGGAGGCTCTGCATTGACTGTTCGAACGCGTATCGGGGTAATGGTGCCTTCGACCAATACGACCTGCGAAGCCGACTTCGGACTAGTGGCCCCGCAGGGCGTCACCGTTCACGGTCAGCGCCTGTGGATCACCAATGAGGCCGAGGGACCAGACTCGATGGACCGCATGAACTCTGAAATCGAGACCGGCGCCCGCTACCTGGCAACGGCAAGCGTCGACGTTGTCGCCTACGGTTGCACGACCGGCAGCTTCTATAAGGGGCCAGGGTGGGATGAGGAGATGACGGAGTTGATCGAGCGGACCGCCGGAGTGCCAGCGGTAGCCACGAGCCCATCGGTGGTCAAAGCGCTTCGCTTTTTCGGAGCCACGCGCATTTCCATCGCGTCTCCCTATCCCGCATGGAACAACAAGAGGCTAAGGGCGTATATGGAAGTCCAGGGCTTCGAAGTGCTCAACGTGGAGGCTGAGCCCTGGGCCGCCGCGGCGGGCAATCAGGGCATCAACGATCAGGACCCAGAAGCGATCATCGAGTTCGCTTCCAGGATCTGCCACCCGGACGCCGAGGCGTTGTTCTGCTCTTGTACTGCCTGGAGAGCCCTGGAGGCTGTAGATGAGCTGGAAAGGCGGACCGGCAGGCCGGTGGTGACCTCGAACCAGGCCACCATCTGGGCCACTTTCCAAAGGCTAGGGATCGCCCGGCCAGAACGTGGATACGGAAGGCTGCTGGACAGCCTCGTCGCGCCATCTCCTAAATCAGATGAGGAGATCGGGGCTGTTTGATGTGACTCTACCACGCTAGGCGTCAGAGGGAGAGAGCAACGCGAATCGATGTTCAACCGGCGGTCCAAATGCTGAGCTCAAGGACAGTCGGTGATCACCACCTGCTATTTCCCTGATATCGACGGTATCCGACATATAGCCGGGGCCATCTGGTCCGAAGACGCCGCCTTGCATTGGACTACGCTGGTCCTTGTGGCTTGAGCTAGATCCCGCCGCTGTCGGGCCGCGTCTCAGCGGAAGACAGTTCAACGTTGCGGTCGGTCCCGTTTGACTGACGTCATGGGTTGGCCGACCGGCGGCACAAGCTGCAGGTGCCCAGGGGCTGACCCCTAAGGACGAGGGCATCCACGAGATCTTCCACATCTCCGACACTGTCGAGCAAATCTTCGTAGGCATACTCGACTTTCCTGAGCCGTTCCTTCGTTGAAAGCTCTTTCCGCACACTCTCGTAGACCTGCTGATTGACAACACTTTGGAGGACATGGAGGATTCCTTTGGTGGATGGTTGTTAGTGGAGGACAACCAGCAGAGGACGATATTCCGATGGTATTGCAAACAGGGTTGCGAAGGGCTGCTGCCGTAACCGGTCTGGGAATCGAGGCCGGTTGGGGTCGGGGCACCCCTTGATTTGGGGATGTCATACCACTGGCGATAACCCCTATTTGCAGACACCCAAGAACCTGCGGCGCTAAGCCCCAATAGCATCCTCGCTATTCGCCCGCTAGCCCAGCAGCCCTAGCTCCTACCAGACGCGCCTCTAAGCCCCTCTCCCTGCCTCCTGGACTATACTGCCCCCAGAGACAGGGTCATGCTGGGTGGTGGGTGGAACCTAACGGCTAGGAGTCCCATGGCATATATCAAACCGAGGTCCGTGGTCGTGATCGGGGCCGGTGTCACTGGCCTGAGTACCGCTTTCCATCTGGCAGAGAAAGGTGTGGAACGTGTAATAGTGGTCGACAAGGGCACTGTAGGTGGTGGCTCGAGCCTTCAGGCTGGCGGCATCATTACTATGCTGATGGGCGAAGAACCAGCAGTGCGAGCCCGCTCGCGGAGCCTAGATTTGTTTGAGCGGTTCGGTAGAGTCCTTGACGGATACGATTTCCATCAGGTCGGCTGCCTAAACCTGTGTACTGAGCAATCCCTAGCTGATAACGCGCCTATACGGGATATGCAAGAGAGACTCGGCGCCCGCTTTGAGGTGCTACACGGGCAGCAGTTGGCTGAGCGCTTTCCAGACCTGCAGGCGACGGAAGCTGACTTTGGTGTGCTGGATTTAAGGGGAGGATACTCTGAGCCGCATCGCTATGTGCCCGCGCTCCGCACTAAGTTAGAAGAGATGGGAGTAGAGTTCCGTGAGAACGAGCCTGTAGTCGGATTCGATGTCAAGCAAGGGTCGTTGTCTGGAGTCGTAACAAACACGTCAACGTTGGAGGTGGATGCGGCGGTATGTGCAGTGAACGCCTGGGCGAACCAGTTACTGTCCTTAGTTGGCTTTCAGATTCCTTACAAGAATTTTGTACATGAGCGATTTGTGACCAAGCCTTTTCCGCAGTCACCACGAATACCTGCTGTGAACGACAATATATTAAATGGTTATATTCGGCCTACGGATGACAATCGGCTGCTCCTCGGCACGTCGGCGCACAATCCAGAGTCCTATGAAATGTCAGGTAGCGACTTCGAAGTTGGCCACCTAGAGCCTGATAAGGCGGCTCTTCCGTTCCTGAAGAATCAGTTTGTCCAAAGGTCACCTATGCTGGAAGGCGTCGACTGGGATTATCATACGGTTGGGCTGATAAGCTTTGCGGCTGATGTCAAACCAGTGATTGGGCCAGTGCCCGGCGTGGAAAATCTCTACGTTGGAACAAATTTTCACTCGGGCGGGTTCGCATACAATCCGGTTGCGGGCCAATTACTCGCTGAGTATGTTGTTGACGGCGAGACTAGTATAAACGTGGATATATTCAGCCCAAATAGATTCAAAGGTATGGATACAGAAGAGTTCCTTTCACGGTCCATAAGGCACGATGACAACTCTTGGCAACACCATGCGAGTTTGAGGCAGGTTCGCCACTGAATAGTGAGGATTGATCGGGTGAGAGCCCCTTCATGTCCCACTGCTCAAGCTCGAGCTTCCCCTTGCCCTAAAAGACGAGTCCGCCCGGGTATCATTAACGACACTTTCGGACATGCTGTCGCCTCATAAGCCCCAGTAGCATCCTCGCTATTCACCTGCTAGCCAGTAGCCCTAGCTACTACCAGCCCCGCCTAAGCCCCAGTCCATTCCCCCTTGCCCCCTAGATTCGATGACCTCATGGCGCCTCGTGGGTCGTCTACAGGGAGTGGTTGGCCGGCTGAGCAGCCAGGTGATCATGAATACACGATTAGACGGATTGGCTTCGCATGGGTGGTGGGCGTATACTCCGGCGCATCATGATCAAAAACCCCTTGCGATTCCTCCCCTTCTGGACTCACGAACTATCGTGACACAAGATATGGTCGGCAAGGTCATGACGGTACGGGGTCCGATCGCACCGGACGAACTCGGCTTCACGTTGATGCACGAGCACCTGTTCATCGACCTGCGCCGGTTCCATCTGCCTCATCCACTTGACGTAACCGTGCCGGGCCGCTCTCAGCCAGTTGCCACGACCGAGGATTTCCCCGCCACCGAGCTGGCGATGTGGGAAGCGCCTTTGACTACTGAAAATCTTCGCCTGGCCCAGGAGGGCGGCGCGGTGTCCGACCAGTGGGTTTTGGCGGACGAGTCCCTCGCCGTTGAGGAGACGCTGGGGTTCAAGAACCGCGGTGGCGGCACGATCGTCGACGTGACCAGCATAGGCCTGAAGCGAGACCCGGAGGCGCTTCGCCGCGTCTCGGTCGCCACGGGGCTTCATATCGTCATGGGCGCGGGCTGGTATCAGAAGGTGTTTCATCCCGACGACATGGACCGTCGAACCGTCGAGGATCTTACTCAGGAGATCATCGGTGACGTGACATCGGGCGTCGGCGAGACGGGCGTCAGGTCTGGGATCATAGGCGAGGTGGGTGTTAACGGCGACCCTATCACGCCCAACGAGGAGAAGAGCATCCGCGCATCCGCCCGCGCCAGCGTAATCACCGGCGCGGCGATAACATTCCACGAGGCCGGAGTGGGCGCCGAGAAGCACGATGTCCTGGACATGGTGGAGCAGGAGGGCGGCGACCTGAGCCGCGTGGTGATCAGCCACTGCAACTCCATCGCCACCGACGTGCCCTTCATGATCGAGTTGCTGGAGCGCGGCGTCTACGTCGAATTCGAGCTCCTTGGACAGGCCGAAGCCCTCGGAGTCAGCGTCACCAAGCAGGCCGCCGAGGCCGTGCCCAGGCTGATCGACACCGGCTATCGAGACAGGGTGATGCTGGCGCAGGACGTGTGCGTCAAGACGCATCTGAAGCACTACGGAGGCCCCGGTTTTTCGTATTTGCAGGAGACCTTTATCCCGCACCTGAAGACCCTGGGCCTAACCCCTGACGATATCGAGCGGATATTCGTCGAAAACCCCAGGCGTGTGCTGACGTTCGTGGACGGAACGGGCTAGAGCCCTCAGCCGGGGAGCATGGGGCTGGACTCGATGAAGCAGCGCAATTACCGGAGGAGAACGATGAGAGTCGTCGTAACGGGCGGGAGTGGAAAGGCTGGGTCGGCGATAATCCCCGAGCTGCTGGAGCATGGCCACGAGGTCCTGAGCGTGGACACGGTCGCCGGGGATGGTGGCACGCCTTTTATGAGGGCGGACGTCACCGACTACGGTCAGACCTTGTCCGTCCTGCGTGACGCCGATTGGGTCATCCACATGGCGGCCATTCCGAGCCCTGTGTCCGACCCGCCTGAGGTCGTCTTCTCCACGAACACCGTCTCGACCTGGAATGTGCTTCAGGCCGCCGAGGTTCTGGGCATTACCAAGCTGGTTTTGGCGTCGTCGGTCAACGCCGTGGGGCTCGTGTTCTCCCGTGAGACGGTGCCTCCACTGTACCTCCCCATCGATGAAGAGCATCCCACGCGGGCCGAGGATTCGTATAGCCTGAGCAAGCTGGTCGGCGAGGAGATCGCCGACGGTTTTTGCAGAAAAAACCCTATGCAGATCGCCAGCTTCCGATTCCACGGCCTGAGGCGCGACGACGACCTTTCAGAGTACAGTGCCAGCCCCGAGATGGACCCATTGCCGGGGGCGAAGAGCCTCTGGGGGTATCTGCGCCTTGCGGACGCTGCGCGGGCATGTCGTATGGCCCTGGAGGCCGATTGGGAGGGCCACGAGGCGTTCTTTCTAAACGCCTCCGATACCACCCTGGGTCTACCCACGGAGCAGGCCGTGGCCGCCGCCTACCCGGGCGTGCCGCTAAGCAAGCCATTGCCCGGGTTCCAGGCCGCCATCGACTGCTCCAAGGCCCAGCGGTTCTTCGGCTGGGAGTCGACCGGGTCCTGGCGCGACAACTAGACCCCCAGCGTCGCTGGCTGTATTAACAAGAAATCCACATCTATACAAAAGTCCGTACTGCCCCCAGAGGCAGAGTTTTGCTGGGTGGTGATGGAGGTAATATCATGGCGCAGCGGCGTGACACACCGTACGTCTGGGTAACGTGGCTAACTAAGCTGCTGGGATGTGTGGGTGCAGTAACATGACAACTCCCGGTGACCCGATACTCTGCCACGAATGTGGGGCCGAACTAAGGGAAGGCTCCAACTTCTGCCCAAGTTGTGGGGCAACAAGTTGGGCAACAAGAATCAAAAAACCTGAGACAGCATGCCGCTACTGCAAAACGGGATTGAACCCTGGTGACAGTTTCTGTCGTGATTGTGGTCAGGTGGTCTTCGCAGACAAGAACCTCGAAGCCGCAGTACGTAAGGCACTAGAGAAGCCCGAAGAGCCGCTGACCAAAGGGGTCATCAGGGAACTGACCAGCCTACATACATCGATGCCGCTAATAGAGACAGAAATCGAGGTCCTCTTCGGCATCGATTCCGCTGTCAACCTGACCAAGCTCAACCTCACGGCCAATCCGATTAAGACTAACTGGCTGGGCCGTAATGCTCACGTATCCGCCCTCAGGGCAAGAGGAGTGGACGTATCTTTGTAAAACACGCTGACTTCTTGGACAGACCACAAATCCCCAAAATGTAGCCACC
>CAJWER010000163.1 GCA_913030785.1 uncultured Chloroflexota bacterium
ACTCCAGTTCGCCGTGGGCGGCTACGACGTACAGCTTGGCGACGTCTCCGATGAGAGGCTGGAGATGGCACTGGGTACCGTAGCTACGAATCTTGAGATGATGCGCGACATGGGTCTCGTGGACGACGAGAGCGCCGCTGGCGTGCCCGGCCGCATCAGCACGAGCTCGGCCCTCGAGACCACCCTGGACGGGGCGGACTTCGTCATCGAGGCGGTCTTCGAAGACCTGGCCTTGAAACAGAAGGTGTTCGGCGAGATCGACGGCCTGGCTCCGGACCACGCCGTAATAGCGAGCAATACGTCGTCCTTCATGGCGAGCCAGCTTGCACCGTATACCGGCAGGCCGGGGAAGGTCGTGGTCGCTAACTGGTGGAACCCGGCATACCTGTTGCCGCTGGTGGAGGTGGTCCGCGGCCCGGAGACGACTGAGGAGACGATCGAGACGACCGTGGCGCTGCTGGCAGCTCTCGGCAAGCGGCCTGTTGTACTCCAGAAGGAGTCCCTTGGGTTCATCGGCAACCGGATGCAGTTCGCCCTCCTCAGGGAAGCCGCGTCGATCGTCGAGGCCGGTATAGCCACCGCCGAGGACGTGGACGCCGTCGTCACCAACAGCTTTGGGCGACGCCTGTCCGTGGCCGGTCCGTTCCAAGTATTCGATCTGGCGGGCTGGGACACGATTCTGGCGATCGTAGATCAGCTCTTCCCCGACCTGGAGTCCTCGGGCGCCTCACCGGCAATGATCAAGGAGATGGTGGCCGGTGGGGACCTTGGAGTGAAGTCTGGCAAGGGGTTCTATGAGTGGGACGACGACGCAGTCGCGGCGGTACGTGAGAGGGTCGGCAAGGCCCTGGCGACAATCGGACAGCTTTCTCAATAGATGTACCGAAGGCGAGGGGCACAGATGATACTAAAGATGCATCACACCGGATTTGTGGTTGCCGACCTGGAACGGGCCGTCGAATTCTACGAGGGTGGAATCGGCCTGGAGGTGCAGAATAGGTACGAGAGGCAGGGCGGCCCCATCGAGCAGGTCGTCGGTTATGAAGACGCACACCTGAAGATCGCGATACTGGGGATAGGTGGGGAGCACGTGTTGGAGTTGATCCAGTATGTGAACCCGGCTCCGGGTCAGCGACCCATGTCGGAGCGCAGCGTCATTGGCGGGAGCCACCTGGCATTCGCAGTCGATGACATTCAGGCCACGTACAAGAACCTATCAGCTGCTGGCGCCAAGACCCTCAATGCACCGATCTCGGTGGCGCCGGGGAGGACGGTCTGCTACTTGCAGGACCCGGATGGCAATTGGCTTGAGTTGATGGAGCTTAAGGAGTAGCTTCGCCTTTGGCCCGTTCTCTGTCGGCTTTGCACTCGTCGCAGGTGCAAAGCGCCCTGAGCATGTCGAAGGGGTAGATTCCGGTGTAGTGGGCATCGCTCCACAGAAACTGTATTGCGTAGCGCCCAACCATGAGATAGTCCTCGGCGCGGAGGTCGGCTGGAACGGTGGCCGGGTCGAGGATCTTCCGCCGGCTCCACTCCTCAATACACTGGGCGCAGGAACAACTCACGCGAAGGTACTTGGCGTTGTAGACGCTATCGTGACCGTCATTCCACTTTACTGCAACGCTATCGTCGCTCAACTCCACGCTCTCGATGCCCAGGTTCTCGCTCATGTGACCTCGCTCCATCAGGACTTCAAAGGCAGTTGCGCCGATTGCGCTACCCATAGACAAGTGTACATCGCTCATGCGGCGTGGTTCTACAATAACCCACGCCGAATCCTCTTTGGCAGACCGCAACGTACCATCTGCGACGAAACTGTCCAGAGGGTCGACGTCATCACAATGGTGTAGGTAGGCGGGTGGTGGGTCAGCCCCGATAGGGAGGTTGTGGATGGGTGGTCGAGGATTGATCCTGGCTATAAGCGCTGTAATTGCGGCGCTGGCGGTGGCATGTGGAACATCATCGCAACCCGCCGCCGAACAGGTGCGCTCGGACGACACATCGTCCTCAAGCAACGATCAGGCCGTATCGACACCTCCCTCCGAAGGCTCGTCCAGCTCAAGTGTAAGCACCACGCCACCCTCGCTCCCAGTCCCCGAGCCGACGCAACCTTTGCGCACCCCCACGCCTAACCCGGCGAACGTATCTGATGAGCAGGTGGGTCTTGACCCGGACGTGGACCCACCGGACCTCCTCGCCTCTAAGACCGGTAGGCGGATAATCAAGTTCAGCCAACCGGATGGTGATGGCACAAAGGAGCGCACGCTCGAAATTTACTCCATCTTGCCCAGAGACGCCATCCCTGCGATCGACAATCCTATGTTCATTACCGCCGAAGAGGCCTCGCAGAACCTGGTCGACCGCGACCTGGTAATCGGTCTCTCTTTTAACGGCGAACACAAAGCCTACTCGACCGCTTTCCTGAGCTCCCGCGAGGTCGTCAACGACGTAATCGGAGGCAAACCGGTCGCGGTAACGTGGTGACCGCTGTGTTTCACGGGCATCGTGTATGCCCGAGAGGTAGAAGGGAAGGAGCTGACCTTTGGCGTGTCCGGCAAGCTGATAATGAATGCGCTGGTGATGTACGATCGGCAGACTGAGACGTTGTGGAGCCAGTTCCTCGGCCAGGCCGTGGAGGGCGAACTGGCCGGTAAAACCCTTGGCATCGTGGCATCCCAACTTGTGATGTGGTCCACATGGAAGGAAGAGCATCCGGATACGCTGGTTCTCGATACAGGTGGAGGGGTCTACGACCAGTACAAAAGCTACTATGCGTCGCCCAATTCTGGAGTCATAGGTCAGTCGAACTACGACGAGCGTTTGATCGTCAAGCAGCTGGTCCTTGGTCTGGTCGGCAAAGATGGCGCGCGGGCATACGCGCACACTGACATGGCGACCGTGGGTGTCCTCAACGACACGTTCGAGGGCCTCGACATCATTGTGGCTTTCGATCGCTCCAAAGGAACCACCGCCATTTTTGACAGGACGATGGATGGCGAGCTGTTGACGTTCTCCGAGGGATCCGAGAGCCGCGAGATGACCGACGACGATACGGGAACGGTCTGGAGCAAGCTGACCGGCATCGCGGTCGATGGGCCACTCGAGGGACGCCGATTGAAACCGGTGCTATTCTTTAACTCATTCTGGTTCGCGTGGTCTGACTTCTACCCAAACACCGAACTATTCGAGCCGTAGAACAGGATTTTTATCGGGAACCTGAGCGCCCTGTTCCCCACCGGCGAATTACTATACACTCTACCCCGCTGTCTGGTCATAAGTATTGCAAGGTATGATGGATACTGGGCGCGGGGTACATGTGTAGGTACCGGAAATGGAAGTCTGCCCCCAGAAGCCCCAAATCAATCCAGACTAACCAATGCTATTCGGATGGCGTTGAACTTAGCGGACGATGATGGATTACGAGCCATTAGCACAAAACGCGGGAGTTTACGATGGTAGCAGAGCGAGACCCGTACATACTGTGCGAAGACCTGTTCAAGATATACAAGATAGCCGACCTCGAAGTGGTGGCCTTGCGTGGGCTCGACCTGGAGGTCAATACGGGCGAGGTGGTGGCCATCGTTGGGGCGAGCGGCTCCGGCAAGACCACTCTCTTGAATATCCTGGCGGGCTACGACAACCCTTCTGCTGGCAAGATACGTGTCGGCGACAAGGATCTGCTCCGCATGAGCACCAAGGATGTGGAGGTCTACCGTCGCGAGGACGTGGGCTTCCTGTGGCAGCAGACCAGCCGCAACCTGTTTCCCTATCTGACGTCTATCGAGAACGTCGCGCTCCCCATGATGCTTACCGATATTTCCAGCAAGGAGCGGAACGACCGTGCGAGGGAGCTGCTGGAACTCATGGGCATGGGTCACAGGATAGACCACACCCCCGAGAAGCTTTCGGGCGGTGAGCAGCAA
Source organism: uncultured Chloroflexota bacterium (assembly GCA_913030785.1). Classification (GTDB taxonomy): domain Bacteria; phylum Chloroflexota; class Dehalococcoidia; order Lucifugimonadales; family CAJWER01; genus CAJWER01. The sequence goes on from CAJWER010000163.1 coordinate 3,924, forward strand.
AGGGTGGCAATTGGCGTGGCGCTAGCCAACCATCCGCCTCTACTTCTGGCGGACGAGCCCACTGGCGAGTTGGACGACGCAACGGCAGGGGAAATTCTGGACCTGTTCGGCACCGTGAACCAAGAACTCAACACGACGATACTCATCGTCACCCACGACCCGGACATCGCGTACAAGGTCGGCCGCGTCGTCATGATTTTGGACGGCAAGATGTCGACTGAGATCCGCCGGAAGGTGTCATTCAAGCGAGTGGCCGGCGAGGCCGAGACCGGGGTCGAACTCGAAGAGTTCACCCTGGTGGACGGCGCAGGCCGGGTACAGATACCGAGGCAGTACCTGGACGAGCTGAAGATCAAGGACCGGGCGAGGGTCGTGGTAGAAGATGGCAAGGTAACCCTGCAGTCCGGTGATGCCTAGACACTGCGGAGGCAACGGGCCAGTACGATAGAGGAGCCGCGCTTGAACGACAATCAGAAGATTGTGGAAACGATAAACCTGGGCCGCGAATACCAGCTCGGCTCAGAGTTGGTGGTCGCGGTTCGCGACGTGAGCATGGAGGTCCACCCCGGCCAATTCATCGCCGTGGTGGGCAGGTCCGGCTCTGGCAAGACCACGCTCCTGAATCTGATGGCAGGCCTCGACAAGGCCACCAGTGGCTCTGTTCTACTCGAAGGCCAGGATCTTGCGGGGATGGGGGAGAAGGAACTCACCGAGATACGTCGCCACAAGATCGGCTTCGTGTTCCAATCGTTCGGCTTACTTCCGCTGTTGTCGGCCTTCGAGAATGTGGAGCTGCCTCTGCGAATCTCCGGCGTCCGTGCCGGAGAGCGAGAGCAGCGTGCCAGGGAGGCTCTGGAGATGGTCGGCCTCACGCGCAGGTCGAAGCACAGGCCGTATGAGCTATCTGGCGGCGAGCAGCAGCGTGTCGCCATCGCACGGGCCATGGTGACCCGGCCACCGCTCCTTCTAGCGGATGAGCCCACCGGAGAGTTGGACTCCACCAATGCGCGGTCCATATTCGGCCTCTTCATCGAGATGGTGCGCGAACAGGGAATCAGCGTCGTCGCTGCGACCCACGACTCCACGCTCCTTGCCATGGCAGACGAGGTCAAGGAAATGCGGGACGGCGTCATGAGCGAACGCGCCGAGGAGTCCCACAGGTACCGCGAGTAGTCCTCAGTACCGGCGTTCGCCCGGACCTCGTTCTCTTGGCAGGCCGAGTGAAGCCGCTCTATGCCATCTTACCTACCCTCACAGTCAAACCACGCCAAATCCACTTCCACGTCCCTGGGGGCGTAGCTGCCACATCGCAACAACCTGCGATGCCTCCCAAAACGGCAGATCGAGGGTTCGAAACCGGTCAGAGATCCCAGCACCCTTTGCACCAGCTAGGGCTTGGAAGCGAGGCAAACCGGAATGGATCAACTTGAGTGATTTAGGGGTTCCCTGCTAGGACTGGCGGTGGGAGACGCCCTTGGAACGACGTTGGAGTTTCGACCCCCGGGTACTTTCACACCAATTGACGACATGATCGGTGGTGGACCGTTCGATCTGGAGCCTGGGGAATGGACCGACGACACGTCCATGGCACTGTGTCTGGCCGAGAAACTGATCCAGCGGAAAGAGTTCCATCCGATCGATCAGTTGGAACGGTACGTCCAATGGTGGCGTCACGGCAACCTGAGTAGTACCAACAGTTGTTTTGACATCGGCAACACAGTCGAGGATGCCCTGGCACGTTTCGAGCGATCACGTCAGCCCTACGGCGGTTCAGCAGATCCCTGGAGCGCTGGCAACGGTTCTATCATGCGTTTGGCCCCGGTGCCGCTGTTTTACGCACGGCACCCCGCGGAGGCGATTGAGAGGTCAGGCCAGAGCTCGCAGACCACTCACCGAACCATTGCCGCCATAGATGCCTGCCGTTACTTTGGCGGTCTACTGGCTGGTGCAACCAACGGCGTTGCCAAAGAGGAGTTCCTAGCCGAACGCTACAGTCCAATTCCAGGGCACTGGGATCAACATCCGCTGGTCGATGAAATCGACGAGATCGCCCCAGGTTCCTTCAAGAGAAAGTCACCGCCGGAAATCAAAGGCACAGGGTACGTCGTGAAGAGCCTGGAGGCAGCCCTCTGGGCGTTCCACCATGGCGATTCCTTTCGAGAAGGGGCCCTCCTCGCGGTCAATCTGGGAGACGACGCCGACACTACAGGCGCCGTCTATGGCCAAGTCGGAATCCCGGAACCGTGGCATTCGAGGCTCGCAAAGCGCTCCCTCATCACAGGCTACGCGGACCGCCTGTTTGATCAATTCCATACCGTGTTCTTGTCTTGTTCTTGAACTTCGACTAGTTATTGTATAAGATGCTGCCAAGTTACTCCGAGGGCTTGTCGTCCAGGCAAGACCCGTCCGCACAGGGACAGGGATGCGTCAGAGCACTTCACAAAAAGGCCCAACTGGCCTCCTCTCATCGTTTCTCAGCACTAGATTGCCGCCCTCCGGAAGCGGCGTGCAGGACATCTACCGCGAAACGACGATCTGCTATGCATACATGTGCCCCTACGCCTACGGCTGCACCGAGAAGACAGCGCGCGCGGCCCAGGTGCTGAACCGTCGCTGCATGAGGTATCAGCCCGAGGAGATGCGTGTCGCACCTGGCCTCTCCGACCTGTCCCTGGACCTGCTCGCACAACGCCGGGAGCAGGGCAAGCCGGTCGGGACCGCCACGATTGAACTGCTGGACCGCCTTAGGCCAAACGGCCCGATGCGCAAGCTACCACGCCCAAAGTAGGCGGTGCGGCGCACGCTATGTTGGGCGGGGGGTGCGGCACACGCCGTGGGGCCGGTGTCGTGCACTCTGTGGGGAGGAATGTGGCGGACAGCGCCTGTCGTAGTCAGGGGTTG
>CAJWER010000164.1 GCA_913030785.1 uncultured Chloroflexota bacterium
CCCGCAACAGCATCCCCGTCTGGACCTGCCGTGATCGCCTCGCTGGTGGCGTCCAATTTCACAAAGGACGCCTACGTTCGAGCGGTCCGGACCGTGAAGGACTACATCGCGGCGGGAGATGTGTACCAGGTGAACATCTCGCAGCGGTTCGAGGCCAATATCACCGGCGATCCGTGGCAGCTGTACCGGCGGCTACGCCACGTAAACCCTTCGCCCTTCTCGGCGTTCCTGGGCTTCCCCGAGGTCTCGGTATTGAGCGCGTCGCCCGAGGAGTTCTTGAAGCTGGAAGACGGGCTGCTGCGCACGCGCCCAATGAAGGGGACCCGCCCGCGGGGCGTTAGCGCCAGCGAGGACCGAAAGGTGGCGTCGGAGTTGCTTGCCAGCAAGAAGGATCGCGCCGAAAACGTCATGATCGTGGACTTGATGCGGAGCGATCTGGGCAGGGTCTGCGTCCCCGGCAGTATCGCTGTGCCGGAGCTGTTCGCCATCGAGGAGTATCCGACCGTCTACCAAATGGTATCGACCGTGACGGGGCGGACACGGGCCGGCGTTGGGCCTGTGGAGGTCTTGGAGGCGTGTTTCCCGGGGGGCTCGGTCACGGGCGCGCCGAAGATCAGGGCGATGGAGATAATCGACGAGATCGAGCCAGTGCAGCGCAGCGTCTACTGTGGCGCAATCGGCTACATCGGATTCGACGGGTCAATGCTGATGTCAATCCCGATTCGGAACATCCTGGTGGCCGACGACCGAGCCTACGTCCAGGTCGGAGGGGGCATCGTGGCCGATTCGGACCCTGGGGCAGAGTACCGCGAGTCGCTGGACAAGGCGGCGGGCTCTCTTATGGCGCTGGGCGCGGAGATTCGCGAGCTAGACCTGTAGCCTCTCCGTGGTTAGCCGCGCACCCGCGTCACAAATGTGATACTGGCAACCCCAACCTTGCCTTTGATCTCCCAGCAGCCTCCGGTGGAAAAAAAGATTGGTCGGGTCATATCCAAAAGAAGAGTAATCGCCTGGCTGCTCCACAATCATTGGCTCGGCATCAGCGTCGAGACGGCGGCCGAATATGATAAGAGGTCTGCCCGCGGGCTTGACCCACATCACCTTCTTATTCTGGCCCTTCACCCATGGTGGTCCACTACCCCACACCACCCAAATATTGCGATCTGCGTTGACGTACCAGGGCCCTGAGCCGAAAGGATCAGCACCGGCAGCATTGGGTGGCTGTTCGCGAACGGTTTCAGATTCGGCGCAAGTAGTGTTGAGGAGATTTTTTCTGTTGTCGTACCTGTAACAGACACCGGCGCCCCGCCGCTAGTTCCACAGGCAGCGACCGCGGCGGCAAATACAGCGAGGGTGCAGATCAGAATCAACGAGGACCTGGGGGTTTAGATCTTAGGGAAGTTCATCTTTACCCTTGACGCCGTTCTTCCTATTTATTATTGCACTAATCTGGCTCCTTAGAATTGGCATAGTTATAGCATAATTCCACATCACAGTTCAACGAGATGTCTACTGCTGCTTTTTTTCTACAACAGGGTTCACATTGAACCCTGAACATTTGACTGCTTTTGGCTTGTTTAGACCGTGCTATGAGCGCCTGCCATTCACCGATAGGAGCACTTCGACCTGCCCGTAGGCGAACGACCTCTACCTTCGAGAAACGCAACGCCGTGACCCGCCAATTGCCGGGGTGGTAGAATGGTGTGACGTACACAACGAATATCAGAGATCGGCGGCATGGCAAGAAACTACTGGATGGTGGTCCAGACTACCGAAGACTTCGAGATAAGCAGACAGATGGGCTTCACACTCCACGGCCTCAGGTTCAGCCAACGTCGGCGGGCCCAGAGGATGGAGCCGCAGGACAGCCTCCTGTACTACGTGTCGGGAACACGGAAGTGGTCGGCCATCGCGACCGTAACCTCCACATACTTCGAGGATCGCACGCCAGTCTGGCAGACAAATGGCAGCTGTGAAGAGTACCCGTACCGGGTCAAACTGGAGCCTGCCCTGGTCTTGGATGAGAAGGACTACATCGACGCGCTGTTTCTGGCCCCGAGACTCGAGTACCTGAAGCGCTGGGCGCCGGAACGCTGGCCGGAAGCCTTCGTGGACACGCTGCACCTGCTGCCTCAACGAGATTTTCGCCTGATCGAAGGCGAGATGAAACGGGTGCACCCGAAGTGGAAGAACAAGCGACGGAGCAGGCGCCAGCCGCAGAGTGGGGGCCGTGGTCGGCGTCGCGATTTTCATGTGGACGGCGACGGTCCAACACTAATGTACGAACCGCCCTCCGAAGTGGATGCGAACACCCCGGCAGAACAGCAACCGTCAGCACCTGCTGAGGGTGACGATAAGCCGCAAGAAGGGCACGAAGAGTGCCAAGGATCGGTTGTGGACGCACAGGTTGCGGAGCACGAACCTCGCCTTGAAGCCGAGGCAGATACCTCGGTCTCTGATCAGGTGTCGAGCCCCGAAGCGGACATCGGTGACTTCATAACAGAGCACGAGCCGCAACTAGAGTCGAACGAGGAGAGTCGCGCTATCGATAGTGACTCCCGGCCTGATGGGAACGAAGCTGTCCAGATTTCTAAACAGGCTTCGAATGCCGACGCGGAGGTAGATGGTCCAGTCGCAGAGATTGACACCCAAACGGACATGATCACGGATGATGGTCCACCCATAGAGCAGGTGTCGGAACCTCAGCCTGACGGCGACACCCCGACCCCGGGCTATAAGTCCACGGCCAACCCAAACGACGAAGGCGACATCTCAGAGTAGTCCTACTCTGACGTCTACTCGACCGCCGACGCTTCCTCAACGGGCTCCAGGTAGAAATTCTCGTCGTGGAGTTCAAAGGCTCGATCCAGGAACTCCTGAGGGATGTCTTCCGACTCGGGCGCCGCGACAAACTCTTGTAGCTGATCCATGTTTGTGATGTTTGGCAGCACGGATACGATCTTCGGGGCTGCCAGGCAGAACTTGATGGCTATCTGACCGATGGTCGATGACAGACCCTCCGTTAGGTAATCCAGATGCGCAAGCCTCTTGAGACCCTCGTCCAGCCACAGTTGCCTCCGGTGACTCCGATGGTCCGACGGCTCGAACACCGTGTCCTTGTTGTAGGTGCCATCCAAGAGGCCCGACGCATGGGGCACTCTTGAGATCAGGCCAGTCTTCTCCTCCTCCGCTATGGGGAAGAACTGCCTGGCGGGTTCTTGCTCCAGGATGCTGTAGATGATCTGCATCGCGCGGATATGGCGCTCGCGCATCGACGCTTCGCCCTCCTCGAACCAGCCGATGTCCGGGCCGACGGCGACCGCGTACTCGCGGATCTTGCCTTCTTTGACCAGATCGTCCAACAGCTCGAACATGTCGTCGCGTTCCAGCGCGTCCAGTTTCGGATTGTGGATCTGGTAGAGATCGATGTAGTCGGTGCCGAGACGGCGCAGGCTCATCTCGCATGCGTGCCGAATGAACTCGGGGGAAAAATCTTGTGCTCGCTCTTTATGCCCGTCCCTAGGCGTATCTGAGTATATGTCGTACCCAAATTTCGTGCCGATTATCACGTTCTTGCGATGTTTGCCCAGCGCCTTTTCCAGAATCTCCTCGCCGTAACCGTCGCTGTAGGCATCGGCCGTGTCGAAGAAATTTACGCCCAGATCGAAGGCTTTCTGCAAAAGAGATACCGCGTCGTCCGGCTCGATCTTGCCCCACCAGTTGGTGGCAACGGTCCAGACCCCGAAACCTACTTCTGAAACATTCAGATCGGTTTCGCCTAGCTGTTGATATCGCATCTTGTTCCTCGCTGCATCAGGAGATTTTGTCCCGTCGCCTTGTGCCCGCGCAACCGAGCCCTCACTGTGCCGTCACAACCGCTTCTGCGAGCGTTTGCTTGATGGCGTCGGCTCTTTCTCGAAACTCGGCGTCGCCGAGGACAGGCTCCATCTGCCCCAGCGGAACTTCCTGGCCCAGCTCGACCCAGGACTTACAACCAATGTACTCATCGAGCACTGGTATGGCCTGCGGCTGCTGAAGGGTGTAGACCCGCAGCAAGGCCACCGTCAAAGGATACTTTGGTCGCCAGTGAAGCCGCCTCTGGGCATAGTCGTCGGTCCAGATGTGGTACTTCGAGAGCATCGACAGGGCCTCCTCATCCCGCAGCTCGATTACCTCCGCAACCTCTGTCCACGCCGAGACGGTGACAATGCCCTCGACATCATCCTCATCGAGGGTCGCAGCCAGGTCTCCCTGGTATTGCTCCTTGAGTAGATCCGGCGCCTGGTGCTCATAAGTCGGGAAGAGCAGGAACTCCGGGTGAACGATGCGGAAATCCTTGTCGTCGCGGTGGATTCCCCCTTTTCGAAGGATCATGATCTGCCTGCCGGTAGACAGCGCGTTGACCGCGACTGCCCACTCTTTCAGGGCCAGCGTTGAAACGCCTGGAAGAAATGTCACACCATCACCTCGCATATATGCAATTGATTCGAAACCATTATACGAGAGTTCCCATGAGAGTCGAACCGTGCAAGCACCCGACTTCTGTCCGCACAGGGGCCTTCGGGGTTGCGGGGGCAGTACGTTTCTTGTTATCTTCAAATCCATCAGCCCCGATTAGAAAGAAAGGATCTCTCCATGAACATCCTAGCAACGCTCCGGCGACAGCTGCCCATTGATGAGGTACATGCCCACTGCGACATCCCCTGCGGGATCTACGACCCTATCACCGCGAAGATCGCTGCACAGACCGTGCTTAAGATGGTAATGAAGATCCAGGCCCTTGAGCATCCGGACGGAGCGGATGGACGCACCGCCTACGCCAACTCCCTCAGTCGGTTCATCGCCGTCAAGGAGCAGCATGCCGATCTCGTCAAGCACGAGATAGACGTGCTCTGGCACGACTACTTCAAGCCTGAGCATCTGGACAAGGTTCCAGATCTCCACACCAAGGTCTGGGAGACCACGAAGCTGGCCGCAGCCAACAAGCAGGGCGTCGACCTCGACGCAGCCAAAAAGCTCGTCGACTCGGTGGACTCCATCGCCTCGGCATTCTGGTCGACCAAGGGCATCGAGTATGACGATGCCGTGGCAACCGTCAGGTTCGGCTCCTAGTCCAGCCCGCACTTGTTTGCACAGGGGCCCTTCAACCCCCAGCGCTTGGAGGCTGAGCCAGTGGACCGACACTGGCGAGGTGGACGGGCAAAGCTGCCCCGAAACATCCGAGGGCTGCAATGCAAAGAATAGCCATCATAGGCTCGGCCGGCACAGGCAAGTCGACCATGGCTCAGTGGCTCGGAGAACTCACAGGACTCAGTGTGATCCACCTCAATGCGCTCTACTGGCGCTCAGGCTGGGTCGCCACCCCCGACAAGGAGTGGGAAGCCCTCGTCGAGGAAATCGCCTCGCAAAAGGAATGGATCACCGATGGCAACTACGTGCGTACCATGGAACCACGTCTGGAGCGCGCCGACACCGTAGTGTTTCTCGATTCTTCGCGGGTCGTATGCCTGTGGCGAGTGTTCAAAAGGTGGCTGCGATACCGAGGCAGGTCCAGGCCGGACATGGCGCCCGATTGCCCGGAGAATCTCTCATGGGAGTTCGTCCGGTGGATATGAAATTATCCGACACGCAGCCGGCCCCGTGTCATGGAGCATATCGACGGCCACTCAGCAGACACCGAGATTATCGTGCTCCGAAGCCAGAAGGATATCGACCGTTTTTTGGCCGGTCTGGCTGACAACGAAGATGGTTCGACAGGCTCACCATGAGCGGACTGGGTAGCTCACGATGAGCGAAATGAGATGATCCGTCGTGACCGATGGGCACTATGCCTGATCAGTGACCTTGTAGTCCTCGCGAGGCGGCGAAAATATGTCAAGGGCCAGCGACCAGCCGTCTGATCCCACTACGCCGTGCTCTACCCCACCGGGAATTACGTAGGCATCGCCTGGCTTGAGAACACGGGTCTCGCCCCCGATTGTCATCTCGAACTCACCCTGCATCATGATCCCGGTCTGTTCGTTGGGGTGCGAGTGGATCGGCACTATCGCCGCGGGCGCAACCTCGACCAGGCTCATCATCACCTTGTCTCCCCACATCGTGCGCAGTACGACGCCTGGCGCCACCTCTTTGCGGGTGATCTCAGACGAGTCAAGAAAATAGGACATTTTGATTCTCCTTCCAAGCGCGTGGACAGACTAGCCTCGGCTCTTCACAGCCCGATCATGGGCGATCGTCAGGCACGCCGTTATAAAATCGTTGATCGGTGTTGTTACCGAAAGCTCTTTCCCGAAACGAGAGACGGCTCCATTGAGAACCCCTACTTCCAGAGGGCCACCCCGCTGGAGATCAACGTACATCGACGAGATGCCGTTGGCCTTTACCTGGCGGAACCGCTCCATCGTCTGCTCGACAACCTGTGGCCTTAGAGCTATGCCTCTGGCCTCGGCCACAGCCTCCACCTCCCACATGGCGGCCAAGGTCATCTGCTCGGTGCCGGGATTCGCGAGTATCTCGGGAAACGTGGCCCTGGTAATACACATCATGCCGCTCAGAGCACAGATGTATATCAACTTGGCCCACAGCTCCGACGCGACCGCGGGTGTTAAATCGACGTCTACTCCAGCCGACACCAGGGCATCCCGAACCGCGACCGCCTTGTCACTGCGATCGCCAGACTCCGCCCCAAACACGATCTCTCGCACACGGCCTGTCTCGGCCACGACACCCGGAGCAGTCTTCTCGGCGTCTATATATGTTGCACCGAGAAGGACGTTTTCGACGCCGAAGGCTTGCGCAAGAACGTCG
>CAJWER010000165.1 GCA_913030785.1 uncultured Chloroflexota bacterium
GGGATCTGGGAGGCCCCCGCCGTTCCGTATCTGACTCTACATTAATACAGAACAGATGTACTTGTCAATAGTTGGAACATCTGTTTCCCACCCAATCTAGGAAAGTCGGACTTCGGCCATACCACCGGTCATGCCCCGGACGTTACCAAGCGCATTACCTGGTATAGCCCGGCGCCAAGTAGCGCCACGACCGGGAAGGTTAGAACCCAGCCGTAGACTATTTCCTTTGCGACTCCCCAGCGTACCGCAGAGAGCCGGACCGTCGAGCCCATTCCCAAAATGGACGATGTGATGACGTGGGTCGTACTTACGGGAACTCCGGTGCGAGTAGCGATCTCGATAACGGTGGCTGCTGACATCTCAGCGGCGAAACCTTGGGGAGAGCGCATTTTGACTATGCGGACCCCCAGTGTGTTGATCACCCTACGGCCGCCCAGATATGTTCCTACGGCCATAGTGGTGCCCGATAGAATGATCACCCATAGGGGCACCTCGAACGCTATTCCCCTGGATTCCCAATCATAAAACACTGCAATGGCCAGGGTGATGATTCCCATGGTTTTCTGGGCGTCATTGGAGCCGTGGCTAAAAGCCATAGCCGCTGCAGTCACCATCTGAGCTTTGCCAAATATTGAAGATACGAAGGTCCTTGTGCTTCTGTGGAATATCCAGTAGATCGACAGCATGACGAGATAGCCGCCGATGAACCCGAGAATCGGCGAAAACGCCAGCCCCAGGAGTATCTTACGAATGCCGGCAGCCTGGAGCACACTCCATCCGCCGTGAGATATCCCGGACCCGGCCACGCCGGATATCAGACTGTGACTACCAGACACGGGCATTCCGAGCCGCGTAGCCCAGAAGACCCACAGAGCAGCGGCCATCACTCCGGCGCCGACCGTGACGAGGGTGATGGCCTCCGGGTCCACGACACCCTTGCCCACAGCCTTAGCGACCGCGGTGCCCGATATCGCGCCCACGAAGTTCATGACAGCTGCCATCAGCACGGCTGCTAGAGGGGTCATCACCCTGGTGGACACGACCGTAGCAATGGCATTGGCTGCGTCGTTGAAACCGTTGGAAAGCTCGAATACTAAGGCTATGCCTACGACAATCACAAGAAAGGAGAACTGGGACTGGTCAATCATTGACGGTCCTTATAATGGGGGGAGCCCGGGAACCTATGGGTCAAGAGTGTTTGAGTACGATTCCTTCGAGAACGTTGGCGGCGTCTTCGGCTCGGTCTGTAGCCTCTTCCAGGGTATTGTAGATATCCCGCCATTTGAGGATGTGGACGACATCTGTGCCGTTGCTAAACAGCTCGCCCAGGGCACGGCTGAGGACCTGGTCCGCTTCATTCTCCAGACGATTTATCTCCACCGACAAGGGTAGGATCTCGCGGAGCTTCGAGCTGCGCGTGGACAGCAGCCCAATGGCTCTCTCAAGCTGATCAGCGCAGCTGACGATGATCGTCGACAGGTGCATGGCGAACTCTGTAGGCTCTTCGATCTTGTAGGCTAGGGTGTACTGCGCCGCCTCATCGATGGCGTCGATTACGTCGTCGAGTCGTCCCGCCAGTGCCATGATGTCCTCGCGATCAATGGGCGTGACGAAGGTGGTGTGCAGCGAGTGGGTGATATCGTGAATGATCTGGTCGCCGAACTCTTCCAGTTCCTTGATCTCAATCACCTTGGCAGAAACGTTCTCGAAATTTAGCATCAGATCGTGCAGGCTCCTGGCCACCTGTTGGATATTCAGCGCACTTTGATGCAATAGGAAGAAAAACTTCTCGTCCTTCGGCATGAACGAAAATGAAAGTTTCAATTTACCCTCCAATACATTCTTAGGTTCCTAACCTTGGGCCTCTGAGTGACGAATTGCAATATTTGTGATCCATAAGTTGACCCGCACGGGGGCAAAAAAAAACCCTTCACCTATAGGTGAAGGGTTGTGCTCAGGTGCCCGCTGCGGCTTGTTGCTGCACGGGCCGTACGGGATCGACTCGTACGACGTATTCTGTCTTAGCATGGTAGACCACGAGCTTAGCATCGAGTGCATAGGGTGTCAACAGTCTTCAGATGCCGAGAGAATTCGAGGTCCGATAGCCCGTAGCTGGCTTTACAGCCCAGTCGTGAGGTAGATATAATCTCTGCGGGTGTGGCAAGAGCCGCTGCCCTTCAACGCGTACCCGGAGAGTCGAATTGGCCGTACGACCCATACTAGAGTATCCGCACGTCGCGCTCAGGCAAAAGGCGAAGAAGGTGCGTAAGATCGACAAGTCGATCCTGTCGCTCGCCGACGATCTGATCGACACGCTGTATGAGGCTGGCGGGGTTGGCCTAGCCGCCAACCAGATCGGCGTACTTCGACGCGTCATTGTGATCCATATCCCGGATGAAGTGGAGCCAAGGATCTACGTGAACCCCGAGATAACACACCGAGAGGGCGAACGCGACGTTGAGGAGGGGTGCCTGAGCGTCCCTGGATACCACGCCATTGTGACTCGCTCCATTTGGGTCAAAGCCAAGGGGCTTGACCGTCAGTCGAAGTTGATTCGTCTTCGAGCCGAAGATCTCCTTGCCCAAGCGCTGGAGCATGAGATCGATCACCTGAACGGTATCCTTTACCTGGACCACCTTGAGAGCCATCAGGACCTCATCCCGAACGAGCACCCCGCTGCGGAAGTTGCGGAGGTAGGGGCCTGATGGCCGATCACTCATGAGCCAGACCACGGAGACCGAAACTCCATCACTTCACGGCGATAGTGACCTCCGCCAAGCCATGACCGCCCTGGCGGGCTATTTCTCTACGCGAAGTGGATCGGCCTTTGTGGTCGGAGGAGCTGTCCGTGACACCATCCTCGGGAGGCCAGTCGGGGACATCGACGTGGCGACGGAGGGCGACCCGCAAACGTTTGGGGAGGGGCTGGCCAGTGCGCTTGGCTGGAACTCGACGCCTCTGGACGATCAGAGGGGGATCCTGCGAATAGCACCACCCGGAGGGGTCGGCCTGCACTTCGACGTCGCCCCTCTTCGCGGCGGAATCGACGAGGACCTGGGGCAAAGAGATTTTTCCATTGACGCAATGGCGTTCCCTCTGTCGGGGGGCAGCGTGCCAGGAGACGTCGATGACCTGGTCGACCCTCATGGCGGAAGGCAGGACCTCGAAAGCGGCGTCGTGAGGGCGTTGTCACCGCAGGTTTTTTCTGACGATCCCGTACGATTGATGCGTGCTCAACGCCTCGCATCGCAACTCGGATTCGCCATAGAGGAGCGCACTGCGGATGCCGTCAAGGAGCGCGCGGGGCTCGTCACGACTGTGGCGCCTGAGCGAGTCCGAGAGGAACTGCTTAAGATCCTAGAGGCAGATGATGCAACTGCGTCGCTTCGATCCCTGGACAGGCTCGGGATGTTGTGTGAGCTGATCCCTGAGCTTGAGGAAGCCAGGGGTGTGGAGCAGCCGAAAGAGCACTACTGGGACGTGCTCGAACATTGCCTCGAAGCCGCAGGACAGGTTCAACGGGTGATCGGACAGTCCACAGAGCAGGAATCTCATTTTGGTATGGTCCCGCGATTCGACGCCATGGATGCGTACTTCGACGAGACGGTCAGCGATGGCCACGGGCGCAAGGCCCTGGCAGTGCTCGCTGGCCTTCTCCATGATGTCGCGAAGCCTGTCACCAAGACAACTGAGGACTCCGGCCGAGTCAGGTTCCTGGGCCACCATACGGAAGGCGCCAAGGTCACCGAGGGTGTCATGCGGAGACTGCGGCTCAGCAGTCGCGGTACGGCGCTGGTCAGCACTATGGTCGAGCACCACCTTCGACCAGGCCAGATGGCCGAGCCTGGTAAGATGCCGACGGCCAGAGCGATATACCGCTACTATCGTGATGTCAGCGACGCAGCGACGGCCACGGTCTACCTGAACCTTGCCGACTACCTGGCAGCCAGGGGACCTGATTTGGACATGGATGACTGGTCGGACCACTGCAAGGTGGCAGAGCATATTCTTCAGGCTCGAACAATGGGACCAAAGACAACACACTCTCCCCTGTTGGGCGGGCACGAGATCATGGATGAATTCTTGCTCTCCCCCGGATCCCAGGTTGGGGTGCTCCTAGAGGTAGTCCGGGAGGCTGAGGCGAGCGGAGAAATATCAAGCAAGCAGGAAGCGATCTTGCTGGTTAAGTCAAGACTAGACAACGGAGGCGGCGGTGCGTAGATACGCCCGAACACTGGCATTTGTTCTCATACTCGTGGTTGCAGCAGGGCTCACCCTGGGCTTCCAGGAGATCTCTATCAGGGGCTTCGAGCGCGGTGGCGACACCCTACTAGGGCTAACCCTCGGACTGGATCTCCAGGGAGGCAGCCATCTCATATATCAGGCTGACCAGAAGGACGCGGACGGCGAATCGATTACGCCCAGCGCAGACGAGATGCAATCACTGCTCCGAACCATCGAGCGGCGGGTAAACTCGGCTGGCCTCGGAGAGCCTATGCTGCAGCTTCTGGGCGACGACCGCCTGCTGATCCAGCTTCCCGGTATTAAAGACCCAGGCCGGGCCAAGACGCTGATTGGTGAAACGGCCCGCCTCGAGTTCAAGCACCGCCAATTGAACGTGTCCAGGGAGGTTCCGGGGCTCACCGGCAGCTCGGTCTTGAGCGTGCAGGTCGGCACTATGACTGAAAGCGGCGAGTTGGACGCGATACCGGTCTTCACGCCGGGTACCAACACTCCGGTCACTGCGACGAGCACCGATGAAGGGTCAGCGACGTCCACTGATGCGGTTGGCGATCCTCCCCCCGCACCGGCGATTCTGCTGACATTCGAGGATGAGGCGGCCACTGCCCTTGACGGCTTCGCTGACCGGATGGAAGCCAGCCTGATTCCTGTCGAAGGGGCAACACAGATATTCCCTGTATTCCTTACGATTGGGGTGCCAGGAGCTTCTACCAGATTGATGCGGGTGCCGTACCTGCCAATGATACCACTCCCGGATGGCACTATATTGCCCATCCCCGGACAGCCACTGGTGGTAAGGGTTGGGGATACCAACCAGTTCATGATCAATCTCTCCGGCGAGTACAAATCGATCGAAGAAGCGGTCGCGGTGATCGGCACGTCGCCTACCATCGTGTTCGGCGAGGAGGCGGGAGCAATCGACGAGGACTTCGGCCTCACCGGCGACGACCTCGCACGAGCCTATCCAAGTCAGCTTCCCCAGTCTGGGCTCCCGGTCGTAAACCTGGAGTTCAACGCCAAAGGCACGAACAAGTTCGCTGAACTCACATCTCAGATCGCTGGCTCGCCGGACCAGATCGCCATCATTTTGGACGGTGTGGAGTTGATCGCTCCCGTAGTTAACCAGCCGATCACCTCGGGCACGGCGTTCATCCAGGGCGCCGGCTTTACCTTCGAGAGGGTGCGAGACATCGCCCTGCTGTTGGAAGGTGGCCGCCTGCCGCTCCCCATCACCCTGATCCAGGAGCGCGATGTCGACGCGATTCTCGGGGCGGACTCCCTGAGGAAGAGCACTATCGCGGGCGCTGTTGGCCTTGCTCTAGTCCTGCTCTTCATGATCGCCTACTACAGGGCACCGGGCCTGGTCGCTGCGCTCGCCTTGACGATGTATGCGACCCTACTTCTAGCCGTCTTCAAGATGCTGCCTGTGACGCTTACGCTCTCTGGGATCGCAGCCGCAATCCTCTCGGTGGGCATGGCAGTCGACGCGAACATCCTGATATTCGAGCGGATGAAAGAGGAGTTGCGTGCAGGGCGTACACTACTGTCCTCTATCAACATTGGATTCAACCGCGCCTGGCCCGCGATTAGAGATGGCAACGTCTCGACGCTGATCACGTGCGCCATTTTGTTCTGGTTCGCGGATACCCTCGGCGCTTCCATCGTCCAGGGCTTCGCTGCAACGCTGGCGATGGGTGTCGGGATCAGCATGTTCTCAGCCATTACCATTAGCCGGACGCTTCTCCGAATAACAGCAGTGTCTCCCCTGAGCAAGCGGCTCGACCTGTTCGTACCGTCTGGCGGCAGGGATCTGCCGCAGCAAGAGTCTCCGGCAAGCGCTGGGGCGTAGTCGATGTCTGGAAACCCCGTCCAAGGAGTTGAGATTTGGACTTTGTAGGCAAGCGAAACTGGTTTTTTTTGCTATCACTGCTGGTGATCGTGCCGGGCATTGTATTCTTGTTGATCGCACCGGGGCTGAAGCCTGGCATCGACTTCACCGGCGGATCGACGACGGCGATAGAGTTTCAGGCGGAAGTCGATCAGGCTGACCTCAGAGAGGAACTGACCCAGGCCGGTTATCCGGACTCGATCGTTCAAAAGCTTGAGGAACGGACCTTCTTCATTCGGACAAAGGAGCTATCGGAAGAGGTTAAGGACGCTCTCGTCGCGGCGCTCGAAAGCAACCTCTCGCCGGACGGTCTTGTAGTGCTATCGTTCGACCTGGTATCACCGATCGTAGCATCGGAGACGGTGGTAAGCGCGATATGGGCGGTTCTGGCCGCTGCGGTGGGCATTTTTCTGTACGTCTGGTGGGCTTTCCGCAACGTGCCCAGCCCGTTTCGTTACGGCACAGCCGCCATCGTAGCGTTGCTGCATGATGCAATGATTGTCGTTGGCATTTTCGCCATTCTTGGGGTGGTGGCTGACGTCGAGGTCAACACGATGTTCCTAATCGCGCTGTTAACCGTGATTGGCTATAGCGTCAATGACACTATCGTTGTGTTCGACAGACTTCGCGAGAACGTTCTTCTCTACCCGAACCGGGCGCTT
>CAJWER010000166.1 GCA_913030785.1 uncultured Chloroflexota bacterium
AACCCTTGTAGCGCGCCTCTGCCGGACAGTTGGGATTCCGGTCGATCACAGGTGAGAAGGCGCGGGACACATAGCCTTCCAAGATGATGTTGTTGTCCTTGGACCCCTCGTACTCGACAAGGCCCAACGACGGTTTCTCCCAGTGAATGCCATCCATACTCTCGGCGTAGCAAGTCACACTGGAATCCCGCTCGTGTTCGTCCTCTCCGTAGAAGTAGTGGCTTCCCCTGTAGTACATTTGGTATCGGCCGCCCTCTTCGATCACCGTCGTATAGCCGCAGGTGTTGCCCTCCCACGGCCTATCGAACACTACCGCCACCTCCTGGGGCGAGGGTGAGTGGAGCATCAACGAGGCGCCGTTCATCCGGTCTATCAGGTAGCCATCTACCAGCAGCTCGAGTCTCGATCCAATGTCGATAGGTGTGTTGGCCATCTTCACATTCCTCCTGATCAGACCGTTTGGCACTCCAGCTCAAGTCACACACTTATCGGGGTTCTGTCTGGCAGACGCCGGGTACTCCTTTGGAGTTGTGGCCAGATACTGCCACGCAAAGCGGGTACAGAGTGGCGAATTCCCTTGTACTAGGAAGTAGACGCTACCGTTGAGGTAGAATTGGCTGGCGATCCGCTAAGAGGCATGGTCAGTATTAGGAGGCTTCGCCTTGGATCTCGAACACATCGTCGTTCACAAAGGGATGGACTACCACTGCGCCTTCCCCGAGAGCATTCGGCTTCAGAACGGCGATCTGATCACCGCCTTTCGTGAGGTCCCTTTTGCCCCGGCTGATCCTGACCATCGCGGCGTCGGCGCCGAGGACATCGACATGGGTCCGCAACACCCCCAGATGGCCCACCACCACCGTCACCCACAATCTCGCGCGGCGTTAGTACGCTCAACCGACGGTGGTCTGACCTGGGATCCAGCCAGTCGCATCGTTATCGACGTCTCCGACGGCACCCAGGATCTCAATTTGGGAACCATAGCCCAGGTCTCTTCCGGCGAACTGGTCTTCAACAACATGCGCCTGTTCACCGACCTCTCTGAGGCCGAGGCGGATTTAATCAGTTCGCAACGCAGGTTCCACATCCCAAGGAGCCAGCCTTTTGGTGCTATGGTCTTCGACAGCCTCTACCTGCAGCGTTCGTTTGACAATGGCCTAACTTGGAGCGAGCCAGAGTCGTTCGACGTGTCCTCTTCTTCATTCTACTCACATACTGGACAGACAGGCGTCATAGAACTACCCGACGGCTCCTGGCTTCTGCCGTTCCATGGCCAATGTTCACTCGATGAGCCCGAAAGGGTCTTCGTCGCCCGGTCCAGCGATCGAGGACGGACCTGGGGGCAGCCCTCGACCGTGGCATATGACCCGGAAGGACAGAGAGGTTTCCACGAGCCTCCCATGCTGAAACTGCCCAGCGGCAAGCTGCTCGTCGTCACCCGTTCCCACAACGTGACTCGCGAAGGCGGCGCGGACTACCTCTATCAGACCTTCTCAACCGATAACGGATGGACCTGGCAAGGCCTCGAGCGCACTCCAATTTGGGGGTATCCCAGTCACCTGCTCCTGCTTCGGAGCGGCCGGATCCTCTGCACCTACGGCTATCGTCAAAAGCCCTACGGCATTCGAGCCGTCCTCAGCGACGACGAGGGCGCGTCGTGGGACATGGAAAATGAGATCGTCATCAGGGCCGACGGCGCCAACCGCGACCTGGGTTATCCGTCGTCTATACAACTCGATGACGGCCGGATCCTCACGAGCTACTACTTCCCAGACACCGACGGCATCCGCTACATAGCGGGGTCCATCTGGTCCGAAGACGGCGCGCTTAACTAGGCTTCCTTTGACCTGAGCTGGCAGTCCCACCATCGCGTTCAGCGCGATGGGCAACAAGGCTTGGGAGGACGTTGATGATAAGACGTATTGCTCACGGACTTTGGTTCCTTATCATAGGGCGGCGCTACGAAGTTGAACCCCCTGAAAACGTTCCTCGCTATGGTGCCTACACAGCCCTGGTAACCGACATCGTTGACCCGGATCGCAGGGGACGCGTCAGAATCTCACTTCGGTGGAGTGAGGACGATGTCAATTTCGAGGCCTGGGCTCCGATTGCCACCCTGGCGGCGGGAGACACCTGGGGCACGTGATTCGTCCCCGATGTTGACGACGAGGTTCTGGTTCTCTTTGAGGGAGGCGACCAGACACGTCCGTACGTGGTTGGCTCTCTCTGGACTCGGGGAAAATTGGTCCCGATCAGATGGACATTACCGGAAGAAATTTTCATAGGACAATCCGGTCAAGACGTGGGTTGCGCATCCGGTTCGACGACACCGATTGGGAAGAGGCCTTGACGCTCGATACTTCGAAGCATCAGCGCATCGTCCTTAGCGATGCAGACGATTCGATAGAGATCGATGCAGGGGGTGGAAACACAATCAGACTTGACCGGTCTGGCATCACGATCGATGCAACCTCCAAGGTGACAGTGAACGCATCAACGATGGAAATCAGCGCCGGGATGCTCACCGTGAACGCAGGGATGTCGAAATTCAGCGGTGTCGTGCAGGCGGACACGGTGATAGCCAACTCAATAGTGGGCTTATCCTACACACCAGGGGCGGGCAACATCTGGTGAACCATACGCTTGGGCTCCTGAAGATTGGGCCCTGTGATAAGTTGGGTGGTGACCTCCGTCGGCGAAGGAAGTCCGATGATAGCTAGTGAAGAGCCTGTCTGGCGATACCGTTACGGAGCGGGTACATGTTCGGAGACACGTGGCCGCACCGCAAACGAATCTCTATTGATCGAGGGTCAGGATGGCAGAAGTCAAATATTTGGCCCCCGGTACTCTAGCAACTGGGATAACTATGGAGGTGTTGTATTGTTTGACCTAATCATCGCGAACGGCACCGTCATCGACGGTACCGGAGCACCGGGCATCAAGTCTGACATCGGCATTGTCGGCGAGAGGATTGAGGCCATTGACGTTCTTGCCGGTGCGGAGGCTCGTAGAATAGTCGATGCCAAGGGGCTCGTCGTCTCGCCCGGTTTTGTTGATCCGCACACCCACTCCGATGCCGACCTGCTGATAGACCCGCAGCATGCCTATGGGTTGCGTCAGGGCATCACGACGGAGATCCTCGGCTTAGGCGGAATCTCGTTTGCTCCCCTGTCTAAGTCCAACTACCGCATGTACACACGCTGGCTAGTGGGGATCCTGGGCGAACCCCCCGAGGACGCGGACATGAGCACCATCACATCATTTCGCGCGAACTACCACCGCAAAGTTGCGATCAATACTGCCTATCTGGTGCCGAGCGGAGCGATCCGAATAGAGGTCTCAGGATTCCGTTCTGGTCGGCTGGATGAAGACCAGATGCAAGCCGCAGTCCGACTGGTCCGGGAAAGCCTCGATCAAGGCGCCGTGGGATTCTCCAACACCTCACACAACTATCCTGGAGCCTGGAGCGACACCGCGGAACTGATCGAATTGGCTAAGGCCGTTCGCGACGGCGGTGGGATATACGTCGATGCGTCGGAGCCGCTCAACGCGAGGCGCGCCTACGGAGCCACCCAGGGATCTCCGGAGTGGCTGGAGATTGCGCGCAAGTCGGCGGCGCGGATGCACTTTGCCCACTACAGGACCGGACCTCGCACCCACGGCAAGGTCAACGAGATCATGGCCGATCGTGACGCAGCTCGCGCCGAAGGCATCGACTTCACGCTGGATATATATCCCTACCCTACGGGCGGCACTGTACCGGTAACGTTCCTGTCCAGCAGTTTCCAAGAGGGCGGCCCTGACGCGATCCTGAAGCGGCTCAGCGATCCCAATCAAAGAAAAATCGCTGCCGAATATCTGGAGAAAAATCAGGAACCCGAAAGGGTGAAGGAACTTGAGTCGATGGTGCTTTCGTTCGTTGCCGGCGATCCGGACATGGAGGGTAGGACGCTCAAAGATGTTGCCAGCCAGCGTGGAATGTCGCCGGGCGAAGCTCTGTGTTCCGTACTCCTCGAAAACGATCTCAAGGTTGGTTACTGGGGCGAACCGCCTGAGCATTCTGTGTGGCGCCAGATCGACAGGGACGCAATGGACCTGCTGGCACGGCCGGACTACATGGTCTGCAGCGACATCACTCCCGCGGGCGGCAAACCGCATCCGCGGACGTACGGCGCGTATCCTCGATTCCTTGGCCGGTTCCGCCGCGAGATAGGAGGGCTGACTCTAGAGGGAATGATCGAGCGAATGACAGATCGACCGGCGCGTAGATACGGGATCACGCACCGCGGCCGCATTCAGAAGGGCTACTTCGCCGACCTGACCGTGTTCGACCCCGACAGCATTGCGGACACGGCTACATACGACAACCCCTGTCAGTTCCCGGTCGGCATCCCCTACGTCGTCGTCAATGGACAGGTCGCCGTGGACAACGAGCAATGCACCAAAGTCTTAGCCGGCCAAGCCGTTCCATAGGCCTCGTCGGATCTGGTGAAGAGGCGGCGAGGCTCCTCGGGGTGTCTCACCGCAGTGTGAATATTCGTTTAAATGCATACCACAGTCACAAAGAGGATAATCAATTTATATTAATTCAGTTCGATTCTATTTTGAAACCACCTAACGACAGTTTCCCACGGACAGCATTAGTAAATCCAACAAATGAAAAACCATAACTCACGCAATTTTTCAGACAATCATCTAGGGATGTAGGTTTAGAGAGATCTTTTGACCAGCTCCTGTGCCAAAGATTTTCATCGTTGGCCAAGTGTATTCTTGTAGGACTTGTTGGCCAAACACCTTCTTCTATTTCGATCGGTTCACTATTTAGATGCCATCGTGTCATACCGCAGACTACCCAGAAAAAACATTCTGCACCTTCTAGCTCAAGTCCGTCTCCCCTAAGTGATACGGTTACTTGTTTGTCGCGAAGATCTACGGATTTGTCACCCATCCAATTGCGGTAATATATAAGGGGAAGAATAGACACGGGTGTTTCGGGAATATCTGGTGTCCAAACGTGGTCGTTAGTCCAGACATATCCTTTATCGTTAATCCCGCCAGTTTTTTGATGAGTAGTTAAAACCATTATCGCCCGTCCTTCTCTTTGAACCACACTTTGGTGATAATCGTAAGAACTCCATCCTTCTGGTCCTAATTCAAAAGTGTTGTTTATAATCATTGATTTTAGCCTCCCGAAGTTGTGATCCTGATATTATAGTGGTATGCCTGTCCTATCAACACTAGGGACTAGAGTGTGGTTATGCCGCGAGACAAATGCCCTCTGATGTCGCTGAGAGGCTGCATGTGGCAGGTGGATCCTACAAGGAGAAGGCTCAAGTTGAAGGCTCGTCGCGACGTTATCGCCAGCGTCATGTCATCCACGAATCTAGCGGTGCCCCGACCCCAACCCGGGCCACACCCCACATAACCCTGCCTCTGGGGGCAGTATAGCCTAGGGATCAAGAGGGAAGCGGCGGGATGGGGATTAGACGGAGAGATGACCCACGAATCTTGGTCACGAACTGTCAGGGACTGGCCAATACGGGTTGCGACGGTCTACACAGGCTCATGGGGGGGGCTAGAATCCAGCGGGTAGGGAGTCCCATGGGGGATTAGGCACAACTGGGGTCATAAGATATATCCCCCCTACCTCACCACAGCCTTATAAGCCCTAATAGCATCCTCGCTGTTCACCTGCCACACGCCCCATCCCCCTTTTGTATGCTACGCTAAGACGTGCGGTTGTACTCGCTGTAATGAGTCGTAGGGGAAAGGAGTTTATGAGCCTCGCAGAAGTTCTATTGGTAATAGGTACGTTTGGCATATGTACAGGTGTATGGACGACACTGGTGGTAATAATTAAGCAGAATGCTAGAACAAACAAAGAATCGTTAGTCTGATACAACGCTTCCTAGCCCTCGCCAGAGGCCCTACAACGACCCCATTTCCTTAATAGAATTTTCGCTATTCACCTGCTAGACGAGTAGCCCCAGCTACTACCAGCCCCGCCTAAGCCTCGGCACCTCTTCTTTCCCTCCCGAGCTATACTGCGCCCAGAGGCAGGCTCGTGCGGGGTGGCGGCTAGAACCTAACGGCTAGGAGTCCCTGCGGGGATTAGGTGCAGTCAGGTGGATTGGAGGTGAATTTGCGTTATCTCGCAGTTGACTGGTCAGGGGCCTTGAGCGGCGAAAAAGAAAAAATATGGCTCGCCGAGGCGAATGAAAAGCAACTTGTGCGACTCGAAAATAGTTGCGGTTGTCCCCTCTGGGGCGGGTCACCAGCCCCTGTATACAGCCGTGCAGAGGCCTCGTTAGCTGCGAGCCGGCCTCGCTGGAGGGGCCATGCACCGCCTTGTAGGCGATACAAGAAATCTTGACTCACTCGCACTTAGGTGATATAGCTATGTTTCTGCAAACACCCGCCCACATTTCGATATTTCCTATGGACGGTACCGCTGGATACGTGCTAGTGGCGGCTTGACCGCTCGGAACATGAACTAGGAGGTCACATTGAAATCAAGAAGAACCAAGGTACTGGTCGGACTGCTGCTAACCCTCGTGCTATTTGCTGTGGCATGTGGCGACGATGACAAGATAGCAGACCTGGAAGCCCAGATATCCACGCTGGAGTCCCAGGTCAGCACGCTCGGCGGTGAGGTCGAGGCAGCTGTGGCATCGGCCGCGGAGCAGGGAGACAGTCGTCTGGACATCGTCAAGGCGCGCGGCAAGCTCATCTGCGCGGGTCGCACCGATCTACCTGGCTTCGGATTCTTGGACGAC
>CAJWER010000167.1 GCA_913030785.1 uncultured Chloroflexota bacterium
GTGGTTGTCGTAGTTGTCGAGCCAGACGATCATGGCGGGGTCCCTGGACAACTCGCCCAACAGGGTGTTGAAGCTGCCCATCCCGTATCGCCTGAACATTCTCAACTGGTCCATCAGGACCTTGCCAAGGGTAACCTTGGAATAGGCCGTGGCGAAGACGCTATGCCAAAAGAGGACCATCTTCTCCTGAAGGGGAGCGCTCGTGGATATTACCCGATAGAGCCAACTAGCGCTGGACCCTGCGGATTCGAACATCGCGGAGTAGTCATGGTGATACCGTCTGATCAGATACTCGGGCATCGAACGAGCTTCGCGGACGTCAAGCAACTCCTCCACCGTCGCCTCGTAGCCGTTGGCGGCATAGGCGTCGAGCTCGTCCCGGCTCGCGCCAAAGCCGGCCCGACGGGTGAGGTGCGCGATCAGGCCGATATCCTCGTTGCTCACGCCTTACCTCCTAGCCGGACAGGTTTCAGAACGCCGTGCGTTGGTACGCCCATACTATTGTGGTTGCGGCACTGGCGCAACAAGACCGCATTCTGGGCGCACACCTATCAGGTCGGTACTATTGCGTGCTAGACTGCCCGCGAGTGCCGAAACTTGGCGCTCAGGCCCTGATTCGACGCAAGGAAAACGAGAGAGG
Organism: uncultured Chloroflexota bacterium; assembly: GCA_913030785.1. GTDB lineage: Bacteria > Chloroflexota > Dehalococcoidia > Lucifugimonadales > CAJWER01 > CAJWER01. The sequence continues at coordinate 641 of CAJWER010000167.1, forward strand.
ATCAGTCGGAATGTCGAGACAATTAGAGCCCGAGTTCGACCCCATAACGCTGGAGATAATGTGGAACCGGCTAATATCGATCGCCGACCAGGCGGCGACGACGCTCGTCCGCACGTCCTTCTCCACCATCGTGCGGGAATGCAACGACTACGCATGTGTCCTGATGGATCGAAACGGCGACACGCTGGCTGAGAACCGGGGGGCAATCCCATCCTTCGTGGGGACGCTGTCACGAACGATGAAACACTTCCTGCGCCGCTTCCCTGCCGATACTTGGCGGCCGGGAGACGTGGTCATCACCAACGATCCCTGGATGGGTACCGGCCATCGCCCTGACTTCACGATGGCCACACCGGTATTCCGCAACGGCGAGTTGGTGGCCTTCACCGGCATCATAGCCCACGCGTCGGACATAGGCGGGGTTATCTTCTCGGCCGACTCCCGTTCCGTATTCGAGGAGGGACTTGGCGTACCTCCGATGAAGCTCTTCTCGAAGGGCGTCCCGAACGACGGGCTCTTTGAGCTCATTCGCTACAACGTCCGCGTTCCGGAACAGGTCACGGGAGACTTCATGGCGATGGTCGCGGGTTGCGAGGTGTCCGGCGAGCAGCTGCTGGCGTTCATGGACGAGTATGGGGTGGATGTGCTGGAGGCCCTGAGCCGTAACATCCAGGCCCGGGCTGAGGGTGTGATGCGGCGCTCGATAAGCCGGCTGCCTGACGGGACCTACAGCCACACCGTCACCCTGGATGGATTCGATGAGCCGATCCGCATCGCCTGCGCAATCACCATTCGAGGAGACGGACTGGAGGTCGATTTCGCGGGCACCTCGCCGCAATTGGACCAGGGCGGGGTCAATGTCGTGTACAACTACACCTGGGCCTTCACTACTTATCCGCTCAAGTGCATCTTGGACCCCCTAACCTTCCGAAACGAAGGCTCCTACCGCCCCTTCACCATAAAGGCGCCTGAAGAATCCATCCTCAACGCGACCTATCCGAAGGCGGTCTCTTCCCGACATCTGACCGGCCACTGCATCACCTCGGCCGTGTTCGGGGCACTGGCGCCGATATTGCCGGAGATGGTCATCGCGGACTCTGGGTCCACACCGCAGTACATCTCTTTTTTCGCGGGAGTGGACGCCTCGTCCCAGCCCTTCTCATTGATGCTGTTTCTCAGCGGCGGCATGGGCGCAAGCCGCGAGATGGACGGCCCTCATTGCGCGCCCTTTCCCAGCAACCCGATCCCCGGCTCCGTCGAGGTGATGGAGGCGGTGGCCCCGCTGGTCGTGTGGCAAAAGGAGCTGGCCCAGGACTCCGGCGGGGCGGGTCGATTCCGGGGAGGGTGCGGACAGGAGGTTCGCATCGAGGTGACATCCCCTCAAAGGTCCGAGCTCTCGATGATGTCCGAAAGGTGGGACTTCCCTCCGGAGGGTCTCCACGGGGGCCTGCCCGGATCGCGATCGGGCGCCGTGAAGATCGCCCCTGATGGGACGGCCCTGCCGAGGAAGGGGCGTACCATCCTCGAGCCGGGCGACATGATCAGGCTCACCATCGCCGGCGGGGCTGGGTTCGGTCCGCCGGGCGAGCGGGAAGTGGAGAGGGTGATCGAAGACCTGCGCAACGAGATTATCTCTGCGGATGCGGCGCGCACCATCTATGGTCTCGAACGACGGAAGGCGCAGTAGGGGTGCCCCACATCAGACTCGGCATCGACGTGGGCGGTACGTTCACCGATTTCGCCGTTTTCGATCCGGAGACCGGAACCTTCTCCGTGGGCAAGACCCTCAACACCCAGCAAGACCTCAGCATCGGTATCATTCAGGGCACCCGGGAGACATTAGAAGGGCTGAGCGTCGGTGTCCAGGACGTTGAGCAGTTGATCTACGGGACCACACTAGCCGCCAACCTGCTTGTCGAGAGAAAGGGGGTCCGCGTAGGTCTCATCGCTACTGACGGGTTTCGTGACACCTTGGAGATGGGCACCGAGCAACGATTTGACATGTATGACCTCTCTGCGACGAGGGCGGAGCCACTCGTACCCAGGCAGCGTCGCAGGACAATTTCCGAGCGCATGAGTGCGACCGGCGAGGTGCTGCTACCGCTGAATTTGGATCAGGTCGATTCGATACTCTCCACCTTCGAGACAGAGGGCGTGGAGACCATCGCGGTCGCGCTGATGCACGCCTATCGTAATCCTAAGCACGAGCAGCTTGTACGGGACCACATACGGCGAAACTACCCGGATTACCAGGTTTCGATCTCGTCAGAAGTAGCGCCCGAGGTACGCGAATATCCGCGCACCTCCACTACTGTTGCGAACGCATACGTGGAGCCACGCCTCGCCCTCCACCTGGCCGAGATGAGCAGCGGCCTGACCGCGTTGGGATTCAAAGGCAATATCTACATGATGCTGTCAGAGGGGGGCGTGACCACCCTCGATGTGGCACGGGCCTTTCCGGTGCGTCTGGTCGAGTCCGGCCCGGCAGCCGGAGCGATTGCGGCGGCATACTATGGCAGGCTTATCGGCCACGAGGATCTCGTTTCATTCGACATGGGCGGCACGACCGCAAAGCTGTGCCTCATCACCAATGGCCAGCCCTCTCGAACCAACGAGTTGGAGGTCGCGAGGGAGCACCGTTTCAAGAAGGGTAGCGGCCTTTTGCTCAAGGTGCCGTCCATCGACATGATAGAGATCGGCGCCGGCGGCGGAAGTATCGGCTTCATCGACCCCATGGGTCTGATGAAGGTAGGGCCGCAGAGCACCGGCGCCGACCCTGGTCCGGCCTGTTACGGCCTCGGCGGTACCGAGCCCACCGTGACCGACGCCGATCTCATACTGGGCCTTTTGAACCCCGACTACTTCCTTGGCGGCGACATTTCTCTCGATCCGGAAGCCGCCCGGAAGGCCATCGAAAACGGCCTGGCTGAGCCTATGGGGATGAGCGTGGTCCGTGCGGCTCAGGGCGTTCACGAGGTCGTCAACGAAAACATGGCCACGGCGGCCCGCATGCACGCCGCGGAGCAAGGGCTCGACGTCCGAGGACGCGTCCTGGTCGCGTTCGGCGGCGCCGGTCCGGTGCATGCGTACCGGGTAGCGAAGCTGCTGGGCATAAAGAAGGTCGTGTGCCCCCTTGGCGCCGGGGTCATGTCGTCCATAGGTATGCTGGTGGCGCCCAAGTCCTTCGACTCCCTGCAGAGCTATATCAGCCGTCTGCTCAGCGCCGACTGGGACCATGTCAACTCCATCTACGAGGGCATGGAGTCTCGGGCCGTGGACCTGCTGTCGGCGGCGGGCGTGGACCCCGAAGATCTGATCATGGAGCGTAGCGCCGACATGCGCTACGTGGGGCAAGGCTTCGAGATCGTTGTGCCAATCCCAGACGGTGAGCTAGGCGCAGACCAGTACGATACCCTCGTGGCGACCTTCACCCAGACCTACCGGGACCTATTTCGCAGCAGTCTAACGGACGTTCCGGTGGAGGTTTTGACCTGGCGTCTGTCGGCCTCGGAGCCACCGCCGCGCCCGGAAATCCGCTTCGGGACTACAAGCGGCGGAACGTATCCCGACGGTATCAAGGATAAGCGACCCGTGTTCATCTTGGAGGAAGGCCGGTTCGTCGATTGCCCTGTGCTGGACAGGTACAGTCTCCGGCCCGGGGCCACGGTGAGCGGCCCTGCCATCGTCGAAGAGCGGGAATCCACGGTCTTCGTAGGTGCAGGCGCCCGCGCCTCCATCGACGAGCACCTGAATCTCGTAATGGACCTGGAATAGGCGCGGGGTCGAGCAAAAAAAGCTGACTCCTTGGTACATGGGCCCCGCGCTGCGAGCCCCGTTGTAAACAGCTAACGAGTCGCGGCAACGGCGTAAATGGAGAGCGGTGGGAAAGGGGAATGATGATGGCCGTATACGACATCGTGTTGGCAAATGGCAGGATCATGGACCCGGAGTCGGGGATGGACAGGGTCGCCAACGTCGGTATCACCGACGGAACGGTCCGGGCGATCACCGGGGAGTCGCTAGAAGGCACCGACTCGATCGACGCCTCCGGCCTGGTCGTGGCGCCGGGCGCCGTCGATTTACACTCCCACGGGCAGGACGACGAGAACTACCGCGTGCAGGCGCTGGACGGCGTCACGACGGCCCTGGAGCTGGAGCTTGGAGTTTTGAACGTCGACGAGTGGTACGGCGAGCGCGATGGCACGGCGCTGATCAACTTCGGGGCTAGTGTAGGGCATATTCCCGTTCGAATGAAGGTGATGAACGATCCAGGGGGTATGGCCCCGGTCGCCGACGGCGCATACAAAGCGGCGTCCGAGTCGCAGATCGAAGAGATGAAGGATCTCATGCACCGCGGTCTGCGCAGCGGCGCCCTGGCTATGGGCTTCGTCTTAGCGTTGACACCGTCAGCGTCGCGTTGGGAGCCGCTGGAGATGTTCAGGGTTGCCGCGCAATACGGTGCGCCGTGTCACGTCCATATGCGGGGCATGGGCCACAAGGAGCCATTGACCTGTATAGAGGGACTCTCCGAGATCGTCGCGGCGGCGATGGCCAGCGGAGCACCGATCAATGTCAACCACGTCAACAGCAGCGGCCAGCATGCCATTCCCGAGCTGCTTCAGATGATCGAAGAAGTACAGTCGCACGGCCTGGACGCAACAGCCGAGTGCTATCCGTACACGGCGGGCTTGGCCCCTATCGAAGGTGCCTTGTTCTCTGAAGGGTGGAGGGATAAGTTCAGTCTCGACTACGGCGACCTCGAGTGGGCAGCCACCGGGGAGAGGCTGACGGCGAGCACCTTCGCAGAGTATCGCGAGATAGGCGGCATGGTAATCGCCCACTCGATGCGGCAGGACATGGTGGATAGGGCTGTTGCCAGTCCGCTAACTGCTATAGCGTCGGACGGCTGGCTGAAAAATGGTAAGGGACATCCTCGAACCGCCGGTTGCTATTCGAAGGTGCTTGGACATTACGTCCGGGAGAAACGGTCTCTGTCACTCATGGAAGCCCTACGCAAGATCGCGTTGATGCCCGCGCAGCGGCTGGAGTCGGTGGCCCCTGCCTTCAGGAAGAAGGGCCGGGCCAGTGTCGGCGCCGACGCCGACCTCATGATCTTCGACCCCGACCGTGTGATCGACCGGGCCACATACCGGGAGCCCACGCTACCGCCGGAGGGCATGCACCACGTCCTGGTGGACGGTGTGCCAGTCGTGAGAAACGGTACTGTGCAGGAGAGCGTGGCACCTGGCAGGGGCATTCGCGCGCCAGGCGCCTGAGGCACTGGGTGGGTGGTGCGGCATTGCAGTTCCCAATACCATTGGGCGTTCCTTTCGACCAGTGAAGTCGTTTACGTTTGCCGCTCCAATATGAATTCGTTCAGGTGATGCAGCAGTCTCTTATCGGTTGCGCGCACTGCGAAGCTCAGCGCTTCAGGCGGATCCATTGTATGAATATCGGCCAGTACCAGAAGTTGGCGTCCATTCTCGTCAACATATTTTTCTGCCAAATATCCATTGCTTACATTGCCCTCGCCAAACGCGTCCACTTCGTGACTGAGAAGCTGAATGCCGATTGATGGTATGCGACGGAGCGCTTCAGGTATGCGTTGGACGGGAGATGGCCTCCCTTTCGCCCGTTTATCGGCTCGCCAAAGCCTTCTCTATCAATCCATCCAAAACATTCAATTCGTAGCCTAGTGTCAAGGCTGTTCTACGATACTCTCGTAGGACTGGGGAAGCAGGGTCGTCCCCCAGGTAGATGTGGGCTAGTAGGGACAATACATAAGGCTGAGCGAGCAGATGGTCCACCCCCTCTGCCTTGGCCGCTTTGTGCCAGCTCCCATATTCCTTGGAACGAACGATCGCCGCATCTAGGTTCAAGGCTGCCATCTCGTAATTCCCCAATTCGAAATAGACGGCGCCTCTGCCCCACAGTGCGGCGGCGTCTATCGGGGTGGAAGGGGTGGAACTATCCAATTCGAAAGCGGCCAACGGATTTGAAGTCCGCGAAGCCCACCGGAGCCCATCCGCTCCCGCATTCTACAAAGCCGTTCCCGAGCTTTTAGGGTCAGGCAGAGAAGTCAATTTGCTAACATGAAAGTTTTCACAAAGTCCCAGGGCAACGT
>CAJWER010000168.1 GCA_913030785.1 uncultured Chloroflexota bacterium
GTATTTCATGGTGCTTACTATCCAGGGACGCATGTAGTTAATCCCTTATGGTGATGGGAAAAAAGATGGGTAAAATTATACGCTTGTTGCTTATGGTGCTGGTTGGCTGTTATTTGGTGGGGTTATTCTTCCTATCACCATCGTGGTGGGTAAGAGGCGTCATCATAGGACTCCTAATATTCACAGTAATTCGTTATATGTCTAGCAGGAAAACCAATGGGGAAGACGCGGAAGACAAGGAAGAATGATGATACGAATTAGAGCATCTTACTAGTAACTTACTCGTTCTTACTAGTAATACTCGCCATTAAGACTGCCCTGCGTACAGCATCAAACCCTACTCTTTGAACCATCTTCTTGATGGTAGGTTTGTCTGTAGAATCTAGGATAGTAACATTAGCGCCACACGTCAGTTGAAGGAGCCGTTGTCCATTAGATCGATGCCGTGCTATCTCTATGCCATAGTCCTTTAAGGCATCCGTAATGTGGGGCTTCATGATCTGCATAGATAATCCTATGACATCCTTCGGAATACCTCTTTTAGCAGGCCCGATACGGGCTATCGAATTACTGAGACCTTTTGGCTTGGACGATTGCTGCATTTAACAAACGCTCGTCATAACCCAACTCTATCGCCCACTCAACGTCCCGCTGGGCTGCTTCATCGTCGTTCAACAAGGTGTGAGCGAACGCACTACTTGCGTAGGCTTGGGCAAGCCCAGGGTCGAGTCGGATGGCTTCATCAAAATTCACAATTGCTTGGTTGTATTGCCCTCGTTCCAGGTATTCGATGCCACTGTTGTAGGCATTGTTAGCCGCGTGGGACGAGAAAATGCCAAGGTCGTCGAACCAACCAGTTTGGCCCGCAACGTTCCAAACATCCGAGCCGCCTCCCGAATGCTCATCCCTTCTACATGGACCGCGCGCCGGACCCGACCGTATATCTCCACCTGGTACATTCAATCCACCTTCCATCAGGTTCGTTCGAACCCAATTGAAGGCGACAGGCGGTACAATTTTCAAACTCCACACTTCAGTGCTTGACCCGCCTAGGTGGTACATTATGTATCCGCCCTTTACACGCTGCGGTAGACTGATTGACCGTAATGGAAATGGACATGGTGGGGAGGTGAGAATGACCAGCCGAAACGGTATCGATCTGATGGCCCATTTGATGCGCCGCGCCGGGTTCGGGGCGAGCCGATCCGAGCTCGAACAGCTTTCGGCAACCCTTTATGAGACTGTAGTCGACCAGCTTCTGTGCCCAGAGAAGCAGCCCGAACTCGACAAGTTCGAGTTTTATCGCTACCACCCACAGGCGGAAAGCTCCTGGACGTACCTGCACGTCCAGATGGACTGGCTCCACACGATGCGAAATGGGAGCAGGCCGCTGCAGGAAAAGATGGCCCTTTTCTGGCACCACGTATTCGCTACGGCGGCTTCCAAGGTAGGCCACAGCTACGTGCTGGCGGCACAGGTCAGGCTCTTCCAGCGACAGGGCATGGGCAACTACAAAGAGCTGCTCCTCGAGCTAGCCAGGGATCCGGCCATGATCTTCTGGCTCGACAACCAGGAGAATCACAAGCGCGCTCCAAACGAAAATTGGGGACGTGAACTCCTGGAGTTATTCTCCATTGGGGTCGGCAACTACACGGAAAAGGACGTCTTTGAGGCGTCGCGGGCCTTTACCGGATGGTCGTTCCGCAGCAACGAGTCCTCCTGGCGTTGGGGTCAATTTGGCTGGAGCTTCGACTATCGGCCAGAGGACCACGACATTGGTGAGAAGACCTTCCTGGGTCACACAGGTCGGTTCAACGGCGAGGATATTATCGACATCATCGTGCAGCAGCCCGCGTGCGCAAGGTTCATCGCCCGCCATCTGTACAGCTTCTTCGTGGCTGACGAGCCGCCGGTGCCTCGTTGGTCTATTGAAGCGCCTCACGATCCAGAAGCGGTAGACATGTTGGCAGAAAAGCTGATCGAGGCGAACTACGAGATGAAGCCCGTGCTCCATGCGCTATTCAACTCCGACTTCTTCAAGCAGTCGACGTTCCAAAAGATCAAAAACCCGGTCGAGGTAGTCGTAGGAACCCTGATACTTACCGGTGACCTGGACGGCCCGGATCTCGGCTGGAAGACGATACCTCTTGAGTGCACCTACATGGGCCAGGACCTGCTCAACCCCCCCAGTGTCGAGGGTTGGCACACCGGCCGCGAGTGGATAAACAGCGGCGCGCTCGTGCGGAGGGTCAACTTCGTGGCGGACTACGTGCGCGATACGAGCCATCCCGGGATCCAGGACATCGTGCGCCGCATAACATCCCACGGCCAGGCGATCACGGTGGCGGCCCTGGTGGACCGATGTCTCGATCTCATGGGCCCGGTCGAGGCCTCCGAGGAGACCCGGGCCAGCCTGATCAGGAAGGCCGGTGGGGACGCCGAGGTTTCGTGGGAGAGTGACGAGCAGTACATAGATGTATCCCGAAGAATCGGTGAAATGCTGGCTTTGATCGCGGGGACGCGGGAATACCAGTTCGCGTAGCGTCAGTTAAGGAGCAGCCCTATGGGTACGACCGATAAAGACCCGGTGGTGGTCGTAGTTGAGCTCGGTGGCGGCAATGACTACCTAAACACCGTCATCCCCTACACCGACCCCAACTACTACGACAATCGCAAGGCCCTTCGTGTTGAGGAGGATGAGGTTCTGAAGCTCGATAGCAAATTGGGCCTCAACCCCAATATGGGCCCGATGAAGGACCTCTACGAAGCCGACGACCTTGCTATCATCCACGGCGTCGGCTACGAGAATGCTTCCCGTTCACACTTCCGTTCCATGGACATCTGGCACACCTGCGAACCCGTTTCCGTGGCCGACGACGGCTGGATCGGGCGGACGGAACGTGAGATAGATCCCAAGGGCGAAAACCCGGTTGGCATAGTGAGCGTCGGATACGGACTACCCCGAGCGCTGGTGGCAGATGGCGTTCCGGTAGCCTCGGTATCCGATCTCTCGTCTTTTGGCCTCTACACGGACTCTCAGCATCAGGAGCAGCGTGACTCTACCCTCGACCTGTTCCGCGAGATGTACAGTCCAGCAATCGGAAGCGGCCCCGTGGGCGAGGTCATGTCGTACCTCGGGCAGACTGGCCGGGATGCCCTCAAGAGCGCCGACATCCTGAAGGAGGCGATCCCTCAGTACAAGTCGAGTGTTGAGTACGGGTCCGACAATCTCGGGCAGAGCCTACGGACCGTCGCGAACATCCACTCCGCCGATCTTGGGGCAAGGTTCTTCTACACGACCCACGGAGGCTTCGATACCCATGCCTCCCAGATGCCGATGCATTCGAACCTGTGGACCCAGGTCTCCAGGGCCGTCGCCGACTTCTGGAACGACATGGAGGAGCAGGGCGCCTCCGACAACATCGTAATGTTGCTTTTCTCCGAGTTCGGTCGCCGCGTCAAGGAGAATGGTCAGGGGACGGACCATGGATCGGGAGGGGTCGCGTTTGCCGTGGGACCGAGGGTCAAAGGCGGAATGTACTCGGAGTATCCGGAGACGAAGGCTGAGGCACTGGCCGACGGCGACCTCGCGCCGACGCTAGACTTTCGCGGGGTCTATGCGACATTGCTGGAGGACTGGATGGGGCTCGACTCCGGCCCCCTCGTAAATGGGCGTTTCGAACAACCCGGGTTCATAACAAAGGGCTGATACAGATGGCGCAGTACACGTTGACCAGAGCTGGTCGCACGTGGCATTTTGTGGCCGGCATAGCGAACGACTCCGTGATGGTTGGCGTGCGCTACCCAAGCTCCATTGCGATCGCCCCCGACGGCCACATATTCGTCCTGAGTCGCGGGATGCCCACAGAAAACCCGGATGCTCTGGGCGATGGGGGTAAGATTGGGAAGTGGCACCTGGATGGGACCAGGATAGGTGACTACGCTCGTAACGAATTCACCTGGACGGCGGGCATCGCAGTGGCGGCGGACGGCGACGTATATTGTGCCGACGAACACGACAACTTCATCGCAGCGTTCCCACCCAACGGGCCCTTTCGGCCGTTCCCGGAGTTCAACCCGGACGGCGAGTTCAAGTTCAAGTGGGGTGAGCCGGGCTCAGCCCATGGACAACTCAATAGCCCTTCAGGGCTTGTCTTTGACCAGCACGACGACCTCCTTGTGGTGGACAGTCGTAACAACCGGGTGCAGAAATTCACGAAGGAAGGTGTCCGCCTTTCCGGTTGGGGTGCCAGGGGCGTCGGCGAGGGAGAGTTCGATCGCCCCTGGGGCATTTGCGTGGACAAGGATGGTTTCGTATATGTTGCCGACTGGGGAAATCATCGTGTCCAAAAATTCACTCCAGACGGCGAGTACGTCATGACCTTCGGATCTCACCTCGATTCGGGGGGCGATCTAAAGCATCCATCTGACGTGGCGGTGGACAGCGATGACGACGTCTACGTCATCGATTGGGGCAACAAGCGGGTGCAGATCTACGAGCCTGATGGCGAAATCATCGGCGCGCTCCACGGAAACGCGACCGATCCCTACGACAGGAACGTCAAGGACGCGTTCACGCTAACAGACGACGCCCGGAAGGCGGATGCCCGTATCGACTCGGGAGCGCTGATAGGCAGGTTCGACCGTCCGATTGGCATCGCGATAGACGGCGAGGACCGCATCTACGTCGCGGAGACCAGGCGGTGTCGGATCCAGATCTACGGCAAGGACAAGGCATTCGTCGAAGCACCACCCGACGCATAGCTCTGGTCGGGATTCGGATCGCGCCGGTGATGGGCAGCCCCTGGGTCGATGGGAGGTACCTCGGATGAAAAAGATACTGATCTGGGCAGGCTCGATTCTCTGAGGTCTGATAGACCTCATCGTTATCGTTGTACTGCTCCTGTACCTGATCGGATCCTCACGGGTGAATAAGGTCTACGATGTTCAGGTGGCCGCGGTCCCAATTCCTTCAGGTCCGGCGGCTATCGCGAGAGGCAAGCATCTGGTCGAGAGCATCGGCCTGTGTGTGGAGTGCCACGGAGATAATATCGCAGGCGACATACTCGAGGATGACCCGCTTTTCGGGACCCTTGCACCGTCCAACCTCACCTCGGGACGGGGAGGAGTAGGGGGCGAATACACCGATATGCTCTTCGTTCGGGCTATCAGGAACGGCATCAACAAGGATGGCAATCCGATGGCCATCATGCCGTCCAACTACTACAACATAATCGGCGACGAAGACATCGGGGCCATCGTCGCATACTTGAAGAACTTGCCGCCGGTCGACAACGAACAGAAAGAGACCAACCTTGGCCCCCTGGGCCAAATCCTCGTGTTGGTCGAGAAGGAACTCCTACCCGCGCATATCATCAACCATGACGTGCCCTGTCCTGTGCCGCCTGCGCCAGGGATTACCAAAGAGTATGTGGAGTACTTGGCCTCGGTGTGCGGCGCCTGCCATGGCGAGCATCTATCGGGCGGATCGGTCCCCGGAGAGCCCCCATCCGCGCCCAAGTCGGCGAATCTGACGACTCTGGGGCAATCATGGTCAGAAAGAGATTTCGTCCAAACCCTGCGGACAGGCGCAACTCCCTACGGGAAGCAGCTAGATCCCGAACTTATGCCCTGGAATCGTTTCAAGCTGCTCGACGACGACGAATTGCAAGCCATCTGGCTGTTCATTCGGTCCCTGGAGCCAAGGGAGTTCGAGAAGTGACGGGCTCTCCGCTAGTTTAGCGACCTGCGGGAGTTTTGTGCCGGGGTTTTATTCTGCCTCATTCTAGCCAATGGCCATGAACGAGGGCCTGATAGAATCTCCATATGTCTACCGAGTACCAGAACAATCACTACGTTCCTGTTTGGTATCAAAAACAGTTCATTCCTTTGGGCCAGACAAAGCAGGAACTATATTATCTTGACATGAAGCCTGGCGAGTTCGTTATCCCAGGCAAAGGGCGCCAAAAGCGGAGCGGCCTTCGCAAATGGGGTCCCAAGCGGTGCTTCTCCGAACTCGAACTGTACACCAGGCACTTTGGGGTAGTTGAATCCACTGCGATAGAGCAGCAATTCTTTGGTCCCATCGATGACAATGGTAAGAAAGGTGTCGAATATTTCGCGAACTTCGTATGGCAATCTGTAGACTACGATGCGTTCTATAGCATGATTTTTTATATGTCTACTCAGAAGCTCCGGACTCCAAAAGGTCTAGGCTGGCTGAGCGACCAAACCGGAGCCAGCGGCAATGATGACATCCTAAATCAAATGATCCAATTCCGAGACATATTCTCCGCTATTTGGGGAGAATGCGTTTGGCCAATTGCTGATGCCAAGCAGTCAGATACAAAGTTCATAATTTCTGATCACCCAGTGACGGTTTACAATCGAAGATGCGGGCCACGCTCTCAGTGGTGCCGCGGATTTAATGATCCGGACATTCGATATTTTTGTTCGAAACTACAAACTATACTGGATTCTTTGTCATTTAAGGCAACGCAATAAAAATTCTGAAACGGTTTTAGAGCAATTTGTTTACAT
>CAJWER010000169.1 GCA_913030785.1 uncultured Chloroflexota bacterium
TATGCCTTGGAAGAGCTTTGGGGGGACGCCAAGATTGTTGATTCCTGGCAAGCCTCAGCGAAGAGGAAGAAGCCGACGCAGAGTCCACCGACGATGCCGCCGAGACCGACACTGCTGAGGCTGAGGCCGACGTCGCGCCCGAACCCGCCGTCGAAGAAGCAGCCGCTGATGAGGCAGCGGACGACGAGACAGTCGACGACGAAGCAGCTGACGACACAGCCACCGATGAGACAACAGACGACACGGCCGATGTGGAAGATGACGCCGACGCCACAGAGGATGCCGAGGAAGATCTACCAGAGTCTAAGGAGCAGGGCGACAGCGCCTAGCCCTAGACGAACCAGGCCGCACCGCGACTCTCCTAGACGCCAGCGACCAGCCTCTTGGGCCGGTTCCCTTTGCAGATTGCTCAAGACGGGCATATCGGGCCACGCATTCATCACCCAGGTTCAGGATTTTCGCACCAGGTCGGACCACGGAACGTGGACACAGGCACCCAGCCAAACGGGGTTCAACTGAGGGCAAATTCCTGTTGCAGGGTTCACCTTTCCACACCGGAATAAATCCGGTAAGATGGCCGAAAGCACTATTCACGCAGCCCAGATCAGGAAAGGCCTCAGTTGTACGCCGAACGACTTTTACCCCATGACCCAGAGGCCGAGGAAGCCGTCGTAGGCTCCGTCCTCATAGACGGCTCGGCCATCTCGAAGGTGACCTCGTTCCTGAAGCCGGACGACTTCTACGTCGAAAAGGCCAGGTTGACCTACGACGCCTGCGTCGCGCTGGCCCAGCGCGGCGAGCCGATAAACCAGGTGTCCGTAGGCAACGAGCTTTCCGTTCGGGAGAGCCTGGAACGGATCGGTGGTACCTCCTACCTGGGCCACCTCGTGAGCACCGTGCCGACCTCTGTCCACATCGAGCATTACGGGCGCATCGTTCAGCGCACCGCGACGATGAGACAGCTTATTGGAGTGGCCGGTGACATCGCCGCCATTGGCTATGAGGCCGACCCCGATGTGGACTCATCACTGGGACGCGCCGAAGACCTGCTCTTCCGAGTCCGATCCGGCCGGGGAACAAGGGACTTCGTCCACATCCGTGAAGTACTCGACACCTACATGGAGGGCACCGCGTCCCTCAATATGGACCAGGGCGAACATCTCGCCCCCATTCCGACCGGCTTCTCCCAGCTCGACGAGCTTCTGGGGAATGGGATGCAGCGGTCCGACATGATCGTGCTGGCCGCAAGACCAAGCCTGGGAAAGAGCAGCCTGGCCTTCAACATCGCGCGCCATGCAGCGGAGCAGGGGTCGAGCGTCGGCATCTTCAGCCTGGAAATGTCAGCAGAACAGATCGCCATTCGCCTGCTCTCAGGAGAGTCCAACGTCGATAGCCACCGGCTTCGTCTGGGACTCGTAAGCGACGCCGAGGAGAGGCGGGTTCTCGACACCATTGGCCTGCTCTCAGAGTTACCCCTCTACATCGACGACACGCCAATACAGGGGATCGTCGAGATGCGGGGCAAGGCGCGGCGGCTCCAGACCGAAAAAGGCCTGGACCTCGTGATCGTCGATTACCTACAGCTCCTGGCCAGCAGCAGCCGCATCGAGAACAGGGCCCAAGAGATGGGCGAGTTCTCTCGCTCCATCAAGGGCCTCGCTCGGGACCTGGATATCCCGGTTCTGGCCTGCTCTCAGCTCAGTAGGGCGCCAGAACAGCGACCGAATCACCGACCGATCCTCTCCGACCTGAGGGAGTCAGGAAGCATCGAGCAGGACGCCGATGTGGTCGCATTCCTCTATCGCGAGGATAAGTACACGACGCCCGAAGAATGGGAAATTAAGAACCCCACCGAGCCCTATCCGAGGAACATGACCGAGCTGATCATCGCCAAACACCGGAACGGCCAGACCGGCATGGTTCCCCTCTATTTTCGAGAGGAGCTGGTCCGCTTCGAAAGCCTGGACCGTTCGGTCACATCGAGGGAGTTCGCCTAGATGGGTTTTGCCGGGTTCCCACAAAAGGTGCGTTTCACCCCCGTGCCTAATCCGGTATTCGGCCCTCTGTTGGAGCAGATCGATGACGCGGCTGAGTTGAAGTGCCTTCTCCGCGTCATCTGGCTCTTGCAACAACAACGAGGGTATCCTCGGTTTGTCACCCACGACCAAATTCTGGAAGATCAGGTGCTGGCCAGGAGTCTCGCCCGCGACGGTGGTGACGAGGGCTCGGAGATAGAACGGGCCCTCGGCAAGGCGGTACGCCGTGGCACACTTGCCACCGGGACTGCCGGAGCCGGCACTAGGCGCCGTCGCCTGTACACGCTAAACACACCTGCCGACCGCAAGGCTTTGGCCGAAGCGGCGGGAGACGGCCTTTCGGTAGAGGTCGAGGAGACGGGCCCCCCCGCGGAGCCAGTGGAGCGCCCCAACGTATTTGCACTCTACGAAGACAACGTGGGCATGCTGAGCCCGATGGTCGCGGACGAGCTTAGAGAGGCCGAGCAGAGCTACCCCGCAAGCTGGATCGAAGACGCCTTCCGAGAGGCTGTAGCGAATAACAAACGAAGCTGGCGGTACATCGCCGCCATACTGGACCGGTGGGAGCGAGAGGGCAAGAACGATGCAGGATCTGGGCGGAGTACTGCGAAGACTGGGTACCAGGAGTACTTCCGGCGATAGGCCACCCGATGCCCCCCTCGACGGGCCCGAACCCTGTCCGAGATGTGGAGGCCGTGGCTGGCTAACTGCTGACGTACCTGTAGGCCACCCTGACTTCGGCCAAGTAATCACCTGCGAGTGCCAGCAGCGTGATATGCAGGCGGATCAGCACGACCGGTTGCTGCGGTATAGCAACCTGGGCGAGTTGGCCCGTTTCACATTCGAACTACTGAAGCCCGATGGGCTTGCCGACGACAAGGACAGCGTCAAGAAGTTCCGCAACGCCTACCGTGAAGCCGAGGAATTCTGCGCCCGTCCACAGGGCTGGCTAACTATCACCGGTCCCCACGGGACCGGCAAAACCCACATGGCGGCGGCCATAGGCAACCGGCTGATCGACAGGGGCCACGTCGTGTTCTTCGCTCACGTACCGGACCTTCTGGACCACCTCAGAGGAACCTTCGGTCCCAGTAGCGACGTGGCGTACTCAGATCTCTTCGACCAGGTCAGGACCGCTCCACTATTGATTCTCGACGGCCTGGGCAGTCACAGCACCACGCCGTGGGCCGAGGAGAAGCTGCGGCAAATCATCAATCACCGCTACAACGCCGAACTCCCCACCGTTGTGACCACGGCGAACTCTCTCGATGATATGGACGAACTGATAGTCAGCAGGCTGCGAGCCCCTGGGCTTGGCCGCATACTGGAGTTACGATCCACAACTCCGGAGCAGGCCAGCCGCGTTGGCCACATCGAGCCCCAGATGCTGCAGCGCATGACATTCGAGACCTTCGACGCTCGCGGCAACAACCCCAACGCCGGCCAGCGGGCCAGCCTGGAGGCCGCTCTATCCGCAGCCAAGAACTTCGCGGCAGACACGGACGGATGGCTAACCCTATCGGGCAATACGGGCGTTGGCAAAACGCACCTGGCAGTAGCGATCGCGGCCGAGCGCCTCTCCACCGGCGCACCGGTCATGTTCGCCTTCGTTCCAGAGTTGATGGACTACCTCAGATACACATTCGGCCCCGAAAGCCCGGTTACCTACGACCGAGTCTTCGAGCAGGTCAAGAACACCAGCCTCCTAATCCTCGACGACCTCGGCAAGGAGCAGAGCAGCAAGTGGGCCGTCGAGAAGCTCTACCAGATCATCGTCCACCGGCACAACGCCAGGCTGCCCACGGTAATCACCAGCATGATGGAGTTCAGCGACGACCTGGACCCCATAACCTCTCGCGTACAGGATCCCTCTGTGTCGCAACTCATCAGACTCGACGCACCGGACTACAGGAACAAGCAACGCAGGCCAGCAGTCCGGCAGCGCAGGGGCACCCGCGCAAAGCCAGCAGGCTGAGCATCGCGAGCCAGACCTGCAGCCTCTGTGGGGTGTCCTCAGGGAGGCTGCCCGGCAACATACGGTACGAAGACGGCGAGGCGGTCGTTTTCGACAACCACCTAGACTGGGTACCGGTAATGCTGCTAGTCGTGCCGCGCTGTCACATGACCCAGGACGAACTGTGGGGCAGCGGCCCCCTGATGTCGAAACTGTCAGATCTAGCCGTTCGCATGGGCCATACTTATGCCCCCAATGGGTTTCGTATCCTGTCCAACTTCGGTGACGACGCGCTCCAGACCCAGGCCCACGGCCACATCCACGTCATCGGCGGCGAGTTCCTCGGCCGGTACGTGGGCTAGTGCAACGGCAACAGTCCGGGCGCACCCCGTGCTCACCTACAAGTTGATGAAGCTGACCTTGGAAATATTGGGAGGAAAACGTGTACGGATCGATTTTTCACATGAAGGCAAAGGCGGGTCAGAAACAGAAGATATCTGAGCTGTTCGACGCATGGGAAAGGAACAGGCGTCCCCACATTGACGGCGCAATGGGTGGTCTTGTGATGATGCCCTCCGGGGCACCTGGGGCCGTCATTGCGGTTGCGATTTTCCGGGACGAGGCATCCTACCGGGCGAATTCGGATGACCCCGCCCAGGGTGAGTGGTACCAGAAGTTACGGGCCCTTCTCGAAGAGGACCCGACCTGGGAAGACGGGGAATTCGTTTCTCAGACGATCGGATAGCAGTCCTGGGTCTGGGCAACGGTGACTAGTGTTAAAATCGTTTCCCAGTCACTAGATACAGACCTCGCTAGGGTTGTACGTGTTAATCGCACTTGCCGGAGCAACAGGCTCCACCCTCGGAGAGACGACAAGCTACCTGGCTGGCGTCAGTGCCTGGATCACGGTTGACAAGTTCGCGGCCAAACACAAGTGGTATGGAAAAATCGAGGGCTTGGTACAGCGACGCGGCATGATCACAATAACGGCTTTCGCAACTATACCGGCGCCCGGGTTCGACGTCGTCGGCATTGTTGCTGGGTCGCTCCGCTACCCCTTCCACCGGTTCATCATCGCAGTCCTGGCTGGCAGACTCGTAAAATTCGGCGTCGCGGCCACAATCGGCTACTACGGCGCACCAATCATCATGGGCCTGTTCAGCTAGGCTATCCGGCCACGGTGAGGATTAGGCCCTTTCGCCAAGGTCTCACATCTGGAGCTTGAAGAACTCAGCAGTGGACTCGAACCCAAGACGCAGGTAGAAAGAGTGAGCCCGTCTAGTGGGCACCGTTACCTCCACCGCACCGCGATCTCGTGCCCTGGCAACAGCCTGTAGCACCAATTCCCGGCCGATGCCCTTGCGGCGGTGCCCTTCGTCCACATACAGCTCGATCAGTTCGGTCACGACTCCATTGGCGAACAGCGTCAGCGAATCCGAGGCAAGGACATACCCCACAATCAGTCCATCACGCTCCGACACAAGAAGGTCGGCCTCCGACCCGTCCTCCAGGAGTCTAGCATAGCTCGCGTCGAACGCCGGACGCACCGGCTCATAGCTCGTGGCAAACTTGCAGAGGAGCGAGAATACCGCGTCGGCGTCAGACAGCAGCGCGGGGCGGATATCAGGGTCAGCCGTCGCCATCCTAATCTCTCCGTTCGGAATTAATCCTTGCCTGCTGATGAGCAAGCGTGAAGAGGCAATACTACCCACACGCCCTAGCTGGTTCAAGAGTGTGTATTTGAGCCCGAACCTTGAACCGGCGCAGGCGCGCGCTGCATAATGGCCGGGGCCGACGAATGGCCCGCATCCCCTAGAGAGAGGCCGTCATCATGCCGTCCCGCCCGACCATGGAGTTCGGATATAACCCGCCCACAGGAGTGCGCGGCCTGGAAAACATCAGGCCGCGTGAGTATATCTCCGACCTGCACCGAGCACTGGACGTTGCGTCCCAGAGCTTCGGCTCGCTCTGGATCTCCGACCACATCAACTACGCCGACGAGTTCCGCATGGAATGCTGGACGCTGCTGTCGTGGATAGCGGCGCGATACCCGGGGCCGAAGCTGGGGACGATAGTGATGTCGAACACGTTCCGCAGCCCGGCGCTTTTGGCCAAGATGGGGGCCAGCCTGCAGCACCTCAGCTCAGGGCGCTTCATCCTGGGCTACGGCGGCGGCTGGCACGAGGGCGAGCACCGGGCCTTCGGCTACGGCTACCCGAGCCCCCGTACCAGGATAGACATGCTGGAGGAGGGGGTCCAGGTTATCAGGAAGCTATGGACGGAGTCCCCCGCCAGCTTCGACGGCAGCTTCTACAACGTCGACGGCGCACAATGCGAGCCGCTTCCCGACCCGCAGCCCCCCATCATGATCGGCGGCGCGGGCGAAAATCGCACGCTGAAGGTGGTCGCTAGACACGCTGACTGGTGGAACGACCTGTCGCGACCGCTGGACCAGGCCCGCAACACGCTGCGCGAAGCCCACCTCAGCGTGCAGATGGACTACGAGGTGAACTCGCACTACCCGGAGAACA
>CAJWER010000170.1 GCA_913030785.1 uncultured Chloroflexota bacterium
ACGGAGGTAGGTGGAGGTTCCACGCGTTACGCCGACGACGACCCGCCCCTTGGAGTCGCGAATCGGCTTCTGCCAGACGAGGGCGTGGGGAGGGACATCGGGGTCGGGGTGATCGTACTTGCTGCGTCTCATGGGGAGATTCACGCCGCCGTCGACCCAGGTATAGCCGTCGTCGTCCGAGTACTTGCACCGCAGGCGGGCGTTGATCAGTGAATCGCCGAAGCCGGCGCTCCTGTAGTAGAAGCAGTAGATACGGCCGCTGCGGCTGATGACCGGGAAGCCAAACTCACTGGTCTGCCCCGGTTTCTCAGTCGGGCCGTCGATGAGCCCGGGAGGGGACCAGTTGATCCCTCCGTCATTGCTGCGCGTATAGACGACGCTGTAGTCGGCCCCATAAGGCTGGGTACAGGTCGAAAAGATAGCCAGCAGGTCGCCGCCGGGAGTGTAATCGACCAGGAAGTGGTCGCAGGCCTCGCCGTAGTATGGAGGCTCCGTTGGCAGGTACACCACCAGGTCCGGGTCCGTACGTCTCCAGTCGTCCGAGTAACACTTCTGCGTCGTGATTGCAGCCATCGTTCCTGGTCCTTTCTTCTGAAGCCCTGGCCCCTCGCGCTCCGGACGGCGTCCCGAGCTACGAATCCGCCCCTACTCCGGGATCTCGTAGGAGACCTCGAAGTCGCCCAGCCGCCGGACGTCCGTATCGGGGGCCCGCCTGAACAGTAGCCTCAACCATAGCCTTCGCCATGGTCTGTGCCTTGGCCTCGACAGTGGCCTCTGCTACCCGCTCTTCATTTAGCCTAGCCTCTACGGTGGCTTCGATCTCACCTTCAGATGGACTGCTACCGCAGCTAGCTAGAGCCACCACAAGCAGCGTGCATCCCAGTACCAGTACAGCCTTATGTCTCATCCCACCAATCATAACCCTGCCTCTGAGAGCAGTTTAGCCTAGGGGGGCAAGTAGGATGGGATGCGGCGGGTAGCAGCTAGGGAGACTGGCCTGAGCGGCTGACTATCGCCAGAGTGAGATGATACGCGAATATAGGGATGCCCGACCTCAACCGGCTATTCGGGCTGACAGCAACTAATGCACCCTAATTCGCGGGTCCAGGATGCCCAGCAGGATGTCCGAAATGAGGGTCCCGATCACGGTAAAAGTGCCTAGCAACAGCACAATTGTGGCTGATAAAATTAGGTCCTCGTTCAAAATAGCTTGAAGTAGTAATTGCCCTTCAGTAGGCAGGTTCAGCACCACCGAGACGATGACGCTGCCCGACATCAACGCCGGCAGCAAGTAGCCCACTGTGCTCACTAGTGGATTGAGGGCGAGCCGAACAGGGTACTTCAGGATCAGCTTCCACTCGGCCAGACCTTTCGAACGGGCGGTGACAACGTAAGGTTTGTGCAACTCGTCCAACACATTGGCCCTCATGACCCTGATGAGGCCCGCCGTGCCTGCCGTCCCGATCACGATCACCGATATCCACAGGTGTGACAGCAGATCGGCGACTCGATCAAAGCTCCACGACGCCTCTATGTACTCTGGCGAGAAGAGTCCGCCGATGCTTTGGTCAGGGAAGTATACGAAAGCGATCCAAAGCAGCCAGAGCGCGAGCAGGAAGTCGGGAACCGCCAGCCCCAAGAAGCCGAAAAATGTGACAGTGTAGTCCCCTACACTGTGCTGTCGGACTGCCGTGTAGATGCCGATTGGGATAGATAGTGACCAGGCGAATAGCGCTGTGGAAAGAACCAGGATTATGGTCATAAGCAGACGCTCTTGGATGACATCCCCAACGGGCTGATTGTATGCGTAAGAATTCCCGAAGTCGCCACGAAGGAGTTTAAACGCCCATTTACCGTACTGCACGAACACCGGCTGGTCCAAGCCATACTCCCGGCGTATATTCTCTTTTATTTCATCGACCCACGCTGGCGCGTTCGCTGGAGTGAAACTTGACACATATGTGTCCGCGTAGTCCCCTGGAGGCAACTGGATGGTGACAAATGCGATCATGGAGATGACCCAGACGGTAAAAAAGGCGAGAAGCGTGCGTCGTGCGACGAAACGCAACATGTAGTGGGTCTCCCTTACTCATGAGGAATGCGGTGTAGGCGCTGCAAGGGTGCTTCACTTCAGCCCGGGGCCAGTGGTGGCACCCATCCTACCACGAATTCCATGGGGCCAGTAGCTGACTTTGACGTTATCGCCAGCACCATGACGTCCCCGAATCTAGGGGTGACCAGACCCCAACCGGGCCTCCTCACCCCACATGAGCCTGCCGCAGGGGCCAGTATAGCCTAGGGAGCCAAAGGGGATCAAATGGGAGAGGGACAGGGCTTAGGCGGGGCTGGTGGTGATGTTAAGGTTTAACGGGTGGGCTAGCAGGGTTGGTATTGGCAGCGAGGATACTGTACTTCCATCCTGGACGGAGAGAGTTGGCCTCGTCTGACACAACGGGCTGGATTCTTTGTCCCTCCGGGCCTCAGGGTGACACCTTCCCGACGCCAGGTAGCCCCAGGCTCTTGGCTCGATCGCGTATTGACTCCAGCAGTCCACGGCGGAAGTTGAGGCGGCCATCGGAGGCGACGGGGGTGTCCGGGTCGTACATCGACGCCGTCTCGTAGAAGCAGTAACCGGCAAGGCGACCGTCACGGTAGGTGTACTCCAGCTTGTCGGCCTCGGACATGTGCTCACTTAGGCCCACTTGTCGGCTCAGGTGCACGGGGACATGGGCGTCGCCGGCCTCCGCCAGCATTTCCTGTACCAGCGAGTCCGACAGTAGTCGGTCGGGGTCCCACGCCCGGCCGAACAGCGTGGCCTCGTCGGCCAGCCCCGATCTAAGCCAGCCACGCCAGTTGAAGGTGATGTTGCCGGGCCGGGACCGCCATCGCATCTGGGTGGCGTCTGGCCGGAACGACTCCATCTCGGCGTGGACCGAGAGCCGCTTTCCGGCCGCGGCGAGGCGTCCTTTGGCGGCCCCTAGGAACTCGTCGAAGAACTCGCCCCGCAAAGCGCCCAGCACGTGCAGGTCGTAGGGCTCCGTGTCGGGGTCCACCCCGTATCGGCGCCGGTACTCCCGCGTGACCGGCTCGTTGAAGCCGTACATCTGGGGCGTGTTGGTCCAGCTACTGTGGTTGGAGACGCGCACGTCCACGCCGTCGACTCCGGCGGCGATGCATTGGCCCACCCAGCTTAGCCAGTACTCTCGCACCTCTGGATAGGCCTCGCACAAGGAGCCGGGGAGGTATTCGTTGCGCCCCCTGGCGAACGCGATGACGCCGTCGCGGGTGGCCGCCCCGTCCCAGCCAGGCGAGAGCGGCCGGGAGTGGGATACGTCGAGTTGGACCATGAAATCGCCAAGTCCCGCGTCGTACTCCAGATCGTCGGTGCGCAGGTCTCGTTGAGGACGCGACACGGCCTTGTGGCTCGCCACCACTGTGGGCAAGGGCCTGTCTCTGGGGCCGAAGACGCGCACCATCTCCAGGGCGGTGTTGGCAAACGAGCCGCGGTCGTTGTCGAGGTTGGTGGCGACGGCGATAAACGGGTCCATCAGGTGAAGGTCTGTCAGGTCCAAGGCGCGCACTTGGTCCCCCTTCGCCGTCACCGGCACGCCGTGGATGTCGACCACGTCGCGCGGGCAGGTCACCACCGACTCTCCGGTGGCGAACGAGAGATCCCGTTTCTCGTAGCGGCGGTTGTCGTGGCTGGTCCATATCTCGATGTTCTCGGGCCTGATTCGGACCGGCGACATGTCCTTCTGGCGAAGCTGGATGCGGTGGACAGGCACCTTCTCCAGGCCGCATGGAATATCTGCGGTCCGCCCCTTGACGCGCATTTCGGGGCGGGCTAGGGCCCACTGATCGGAGGGATAGGTGCCGCTGAGGCCGGGCAAGCCCGGCAGGGCCAGGTTGTCCGGGCTCGACGCCGGCCGGGCGTAGCTGGGCCCCGTCTCGTATGGTTTGATGGTGGCGAAGAACTCCAGTCCTCTCTCGTGGGCTGCTCGACAGCCAGCAGCCACGGGGTCGCCCAGGTTGTCGAAGGTCTCTCGGGTCTTGGAGTAATGCTGGTCGAAATAGCTCCACAGGCCCTCCTGGTAGAAATTCCAGTAGATACGTCGTGTCCCCATCCACCGGAGCTGGTCGATTAGGTTCTCCACCATGCCGCGAGTGAAGGCGACGTCGGCGCAATCGTCCGGGAAGTCCACCAGAGCCGACATTACAAAGCCACCTGCACTCAATGTCGCCCTCCCATCCACTGAAGACCCGCCGCTCCACTAATAGAAACTGTCATTTGAGCGATCCCCGGCTGTGGCATCGGCTTTTCATAGTTCCCCGGGTCCCGGTTCTTGAATTCGACTAGAGCCTGCGGCTCGAGAAGTCGTTCCGGGATGAATCCCACGTCTATGAGGGAGTGTATCATGGCGCTCGGTGGTCGGCGGTAGTATGGGACCATGACCGGCTCAGCGAACGAGATGAACGTGCAACAGCCTGTCGCGTGGAACGCCGTCGGTCGCGACTTTCTGCATGCCAAGTACGTTCACGTACTGGTCAAAGGCCCCCATCAGGCCACCAACTGCCGGAGGCAACTCGCGGATGGCGATGCCGTTCTCCCTGATCACAGTGGCATCAATATCAGGCTCAGACGTACCACCACCACACGCCACCACTACGGGAAGCAGCACGAACCCTAGTACCAGTAAAGCTGGATGTCTCATACCACCTCGCACAACCCTCCCTCTGGGGGCAGTATAGCCTAGGGGGCAAGTGGGACTAGGGCTTAGGCGTGGCTGCTAGTAGCTATGGCTACTGAGCTAGCAGGTGAATAGCGAAGATGCTATTGGGGCTGTTGTGTTGAACTCCATCTTTGCCAGAACCATTCTAAAGCTTCTGCGTGTGGTTTCTTCGGTAGGGCTTGTAGGCGATCTATGCTGACCTTGAGTGCCGATCTGTCTGGGCCGTCCTTACGGTATCTGATCATTAAGGGCCTAGGCTCTATCCCAAACATCTCGGCATCAAATGCCCGATGATGTAGGGAACAAAGCAACAATCCATTTCTTGGATCATCTGAACCATGGGATTTTTTGGGTCTGATATGGGCGGCATCAAGAAGTTCAAGTATGTTGGGCCCGCATAAGAGGCATGCGCCACCGTAGCGTCGCATAACCCTAAACCTAAACCGTTGTTGCCCTGGCCGAACAGCAGCCTGCTGTTTGGCACTTTTCTTTGAGGAGTCAACTAACGAGAACGGTTCATCGTCCTCGTCGACGTCGTGAATGAGCTGCTGTGGCCTGCTGATGTCAAAGGTGATCAGAAAGATCTTGTTCGTATCGTCCCAATCTTCAACCCATCCCAAGAACACGTTTCGCAACTTTGCATGGAGCGATGGGTATGTGATTACAAAAACAGGCTAGCCGAATGAGCCTGCCTCTGAGGGCAGTATAGGCTAGGGATCAAGGGGGGAAGCGGCGGGATGGGGGTTAGACGGAGAGATGACCCACAACTCCCGAAGATGATTGGTATCGTTCAGCGTAGTCGAGGGGGATAGGTGCTGGATGATGGCTAGCTTATTGGTGCGAAGTCGTTCGATGACTGAGTCGGGGAACTCATCCGCCCGGTGCGGCGGTCCCGTGTCCTTGCCTCGCCTGATAGTCACAGGGCTGCTGCTGCTTACGATCGTGATCTCCCCCGAAGTTTCCGCTCAGACCCTTCTTCTGGCAGCCAGCGGGTTGTTCGCTGTTCTTGTGATCGTGGAGGTGCTGGTCGACCGTGAGGCGCGTCACAAAATACGAACGAGCGAGCATCACACGTGGGCAAAAGGGTAGCGTCGCCCGACTAGGTGCTGGACGCGCCACCAATCCTCTTGGCCAGGAATATGTCCGGCTTCCCGGGGCCGTTCGCGTCGGGCATCACCCCCGACAGCGAAAAGCCGAGCTTGGTGTAGAACTCGTATGGGTGGCCCTGCAAATTCCTGATATCTCCCAGATGCCCCAAGAGATCCGGATACAGGTCGACCCCGGCGAGAGTTGTCATGCCGTTCACATCGTCCGAGCCAAGCCAGAGGGTTAGCCCACCGCGTTCTGCTACCCGAACTTCCAGGTCGGCAACAAGGGATCGTCCGATTCCCCGCCCGTGGTGTGCCGACTTCACCACGAGCGGATGCAGCTCCCAGACCCTGCCGTCGTACGTCGGAATCCCGCCAATCCATCCAAGGACGTCGCCGTCGCTGTTACAGGCCCTGGCGCACTCGTTGAATCAGCAGAGTAATGTTGATTTGTTGCACTCGGTCTCCTGTGGGTCGTTGTGTGGGCGCGGGCACTCGTATTGGACCTCGGCCGGGATACCCGACATGTGCAGCGGGTACGGTCCTTAGGCGGGAGAAGGGAGAATCAGCGGGGAACGGTTAATCATTAATAGATTTGCTCGAGTAATAGAAGCACCCACTGTAACACTCGAAGCACGCGAACTTGGTCGGCTTACAGTAGGGCTCGTT
>CAJWER010000171.1 GCA_913030785.1 uncultured Chloroflexota bacterium
GGGGCTCTCGGCACTGATCCAACGGGGCTAGGTGTCGCAGTCGGCCTAGTGGTGGTTTGGGGCTCCAACGAGCAACTCTTGGCGATGGCCCCACTTGTGGAGGAAGCGCCCGAAGTTCTTGCGGCTCAGCTCATCGCGCTCTGGATCCGATAGCTCGTTCCAGGCCCGATGCTCGTGGAGCTTGATAGGCAGGTCGGGATCCGCCACGATGCGGTAGCCCTTGTCCTTGAACTGGAAGCTGTAGTCGATGTCTAGGTTGCGGTAGAAGCGGAATGACTCTCTCATCAGCCCAACGTCGGCCAGACGGCTCCGCCGGAACGCGAAGCAGTAGGCCTGCATGGCATCCACATCTCCGGCCGGACGCTCGTCGTCATGGAAGTGCTGCAGATCCTCGGATAGTAGGCCAAGGGGGCCAGCCACGCCGACCCCGGGTTTGTCCAGTATCCGGGCGAGCGGGCCGAAAATACTGCCCTCTATCTCGACACTGCTATCCATCATTACTATAGTATGGCCTCGGGCTTGCTTCAGGACGATATTCCTCGCCGCAGCTGCACCAAGGACGTAATCGGTGTGTATTACGCGGACGGAGGGAAGCCGTGCGCCTGCGTTTTCGAGCCACTCCGATGTTCCGTCTGTAGAGCCGTTGTCGACAGCGATCACCTCTACCGACATACCGTCCGCCCAGTTCAGGATCGTGTCAATGCACCGCTCGATGTCGCTCTGGTAATTGGTTGCGACGATACCCACGGTGATGTCGAATGCGTCGGGCTCGCCAATGAGCGAGTCGACTTCGGACGATGATGATACCGCCTGCCAGCTCTCGATACGCTGCTCCCAGGCCGTCTTGGGACGCACGCCCGTGCCGTTGGCGCCGTCCTCGACCACGAATCCATCGTCGACAAGTTCTGAGCGGTGGCGGTCCGCTTCGTCGTACTGATTTCGAGAACGGTGGTCTGCCCTGTGCCCCACAGCGGCCAGTGTCTTTCCCTCAACCCGATAGCGTTCCGCTACTCCATCCAGGCCGAAACCAAGGACGCGGTCCATCGATAGGATCGTTTGGAGCTTTGTTGCGGGGGGCAGGTCTGAGCGTGTTAGATCCCAGACGGTTGCAAGTGCGCCAGGCATGTCCAGGTTCTCATTGACGCGTTCTATGAATCGCCCCTCCCACTCACGCTGTGTTTCTGAAGTGTCGTTCTGCGGCCCGGAGTCACGGCCCAAGTCCCATACATGGTTTTGCAGGTGGAGGAGGCCGCGCTGAGCCGCCTTCAGCGAGGTGAAGGTGAAATCGAGCCTAGTGCTGAAGTGTGCGGTCATGCACAGATAGCGCAGAGCCATTGGATCGATCCCCTGGGCTGCGATGTCTGGCAGGATGAAGGCGTTACCGGCGGACTTTGCCATCTTAACCCCATCGGCGAGGAGGTGTTGTCCGTGGAGCCAGGTGCCAACCACCCCGGCGCCGGTGAAGGCCTCGCTCTGGGCTAGCTCGTCCTCGTGGTGAGGGAAGATGTTGTCGACCCCCCCGGTGTGAATGTCGAAGCGCTCACCCAGGTACTTCATGGACATGGCGGTGCACTCTATGTGCCACCCCGGGAAGCCCTGTCCCCATGGGCTGTCCCATACCAGGTCGCGTCCCGGCTCCCCTAGCTTCCACAACGCGAAGTCACGCGGGTCTGTCTTGAGCGGGTCGGCCTCGATTCTCACCGCTTCCTGGAGGGCTCCTTCTTGAGTGTTGCCCGACAGGTTGCCATAGCCCTGGAATGAAGACACGTCGAAGTAGATGTTGCCGTTCACCTCGTATGCAGAGCCTCGCTGAACCAACTCATCGATGATAGCCACCATCTCGACGACATGGTCGGTGGCCTTAGGGAAGTGATCCGCGGGGATGATGTTGAGCTGAAGCTCGTCCTCCAAGAACCTCTTCGTATAGTGCTCGGCGATCTGCTGCGGGGTCATTCCCATGGCAATGGCCTCGGCGATAACTTTGTCTCCGCCCTGTTCCAGGGTCTCCTGGCGCATGTGACCTACGTCGGTAATGTTCTTGACGTGGCGTACCGTCAGCCCCTGGAACTCCAGCGCCCGTCGAACCCAGTCTGCCATGAGATAGGAGCGATAGTTACCGATGTGCGGGTCGCGGTAGACTGTAGGCCCGCAGGTGTACATCTTCACGAGGCCGGGCTCAAGCGGCTCGATTGTCGCCAGGCGCCGCGACATCGTGTCGTAGAGCCTTAGCATAACGTTGGAGCCTGATCGGACAGCGGGATAGTCAGGACCCTGAGGAGGTTAGTACTGCCCCGCACACCTATTGGGAGGCCGGCTACGAGTACTACAACGCTGCCGGGGCTGGCGCCGCCCTTCATCGCAGCCATCCGCTCGCCCACCTCGAAGAACTCGTCCACCGTATGGACCTTGGGTATAGTCACCGGAGTGACGCCCCAAAATAGCGTGAGGCGGCGTTGGACCCGTCGGCTGGGAGTCAAGGCCAGGACGGGTGGCATAGGGCGGTACTTCGAGACCCTGCCAGCGGAGCTGCCGGACTCGGTGAATGCGACGATCAGTGCAGCTCCTAGCTGCTGTGCAGTCTGGCACGCGTCGTAGCTTATCGCGTCGTCTGTTTGGGACTGAAGCTGATCTCGTTTCTCCACGATCATGCGCTCGTAGGGCAGGGCTGCCTCGGCTTCCACGGCTACCTCAGCCATCATCCGTACGGCCTCTATGGGGAATTTGCCCACGGAGGTCTCGCCAGAGAGCATGACAGCGTCGGTTCCATCGAAGACGGCGTTGGCGACGTCGGCGACCTCTGCACGGGTTGGCACTGGGGCCAGAACCATGGATTCGAGCATCTGCGTGGCTGTGATCGCGGGCTTGCCGGCCTCGTTGCAACGTGCGATGAGCTGCTTTTGGATCACGGGTACCCTGGCCAGGCGCACCTCGACGCCCATGTCGCCTCTGGCGACCATCAGGCTGTCGCTGACTTCCAGGATGCTATCGAGGTGTTCGAGCGCCTCGGACCGCTCTATCTTCGCGATGATACAGGCCTCCAGACCATTTTCGGCAAGTATGTTCCTGGCGGCTATTATGTCGTCGGCCGCTGTCACGTTAGATATGGCCACGAAGTCAGCATTCTGCTCCGCGGCAAATTCCAGGGCCTCAATCGCCCTGGGGTCAGGGAATGTGTGGGTCGAACTGCTTCCTGGCGTCGCTACCCCGCGTCTCTCAGTGAGCCTGCCCCCTCTAATGACCTCGCAGACCACGTCCTGCCCTTGGACACTAGCGACACGCAGTTCGAGGAGCCCGTCGTCCAGCAATACTTGTTTGCCTGGAACTGCGTCAAGGTGTATGCCCTCGGGCGCCACCGATACCAGGTCCTTGGTTCCCACGATGTCTCTGCTTGTCAGGGTGATGGTGTCGCCGGGCTCCAGACGAAGCGTCCCGGTCCCGAGGGGCCCGGTGCGGTACTTGATCCCCGGCACGTCGACCATGGTGCCTATTGGGATGCCGAGACGCTCAGACACCCGTTTGATGATCGTGACGGATTCTCGGTGCTGATCGAGGCTCCCGTGGGATAGATTCAGCCTGGCCACGCTCATCCCAGCCTCAACTATGGCCGTGATCGTCTCTTCTGTGGACGTCGACGGACCAAGTGTGCAGATGATCTTGGTCTTGGGGCGTTGCATTGGCATCGTGGGCTTTCCCGCCTTTCGCTACCGTGCATTACTGCCGAAGGACCTCCAATTATGGGGCATTTGGGAGAGAAATTCACCCCCGAACCTCGTCTTAGGGGCTAGTTGGTGTTATTGGCCCTTGGTGTTGGATGCGCCGCTGGCCGAATCGACTCTCTCTCTCTGGGATTCCGACCTGCCAGCGGTTATACTCCGACACAGGCCTCGGCCTTACTCTGTCGTGTCAAGGTGGCTAATGTCAGATGTCGTTCGGCAGCTCTACGAGTTGCAGGAGTTGGACCTTCACGTAGTAGGGGTCGAAAAGTCGTTGGCCGAACATGTGGCCAAGCTTGCCGACAAGTCTTTGCTGAATGCTGCCAGGGCCAAGTTGGAGGGGCTAGAAAAGCGCCTCGACGGCTTGTCCACTGAGCGCAGATCGGTGGAACGGACCGTGAGTGAGGTCATGGATAGCCTGAGCGCCCTTGAAAAGCGTCTGTATGGCGGTGGCATTACTAACGCGCAACAGATGGCCGCCGCAGAAGAGGAGCGCACGTTCACCATCTCCAGGCAAGGAGAAGTCGAGGACCAGCTCCTCGAATTCATGGTGGTGATGGACGATCTGGAGCCGCTGGTGGACGCTGCCAAACAGGCGCTGTCACGGCTCGAGGAAGCGCGACCCGCCCAGGAGGCCGAGTGGCGAGAGGCATCAGCTCGCCTGAGGGACGAACTCGCTGTTATGGCCCTGGAACGGGAAGAAGTTCTGCCCCTCGTAGCTGCTAACCTACTCCCGATGTACGAGTCTCTGCGAAAGGCCAAAGGCGGCCGCGCTGTCGCCCGGGTCGAGAGGAACTTGTGCGAGGGGTGCAGGCTCTCGCTGCCCACGGGCGACGTGCAAAAGGCCAGGGCTTCGTTGGGGACGGTCCTATGCAGCAGTTGCGGCCGTATCCTCTACGCCGAGTGAGCCCACCTTGAGAGCCATTGCCTACTTCCGGCTCAACAAACCTGATGGCAGGGCCGACCTAGATGGCGCCTTCCAGTCCTACTGCCTGTTAAACCTGCATCAGCCGGTGGCTGTCTTTGCGGGCCCCAGCGCCGATACCGGCGGACCCGGTGATGAGTTCGAGGCGATGACAGCCTATGTAAAGAACTCCGGTAGCGAGTATTTGCTCGTAGTGCCCGACGCCACCCACCTCGGCGGTGATCTGGAGTCAGTCGTTCGGGCCTATGTTGGGCTTGAGGAGCTAGGCCTGAAGACGGTGTGCCTGGACGAGGAATTTCCCGACCCGATACAGAACGCCCTCCAGACCCTGGGTGTGAAGGGCGTGTCCCGTACCCGCAGCCGTCGGATCAAGGAATCGATGGGCGCCCGAGCACTGTCGGGCCAGGCCCTGGGCAGGCCCCCCTATGGTTACCGAATAGGACCTACCGGCAACCTGAAGGTGGTGCGTGGCAAAGAGGTGGACGAGGAGCAGGACGAGGCGTCGGTTGTTGAGCTGATGTACCGTCTCTACACGTCGGATGGGCTTGGTCTCCGCCTGATCGTAAAGCATCTCAACGAGCGGGAAATATTGACCCGTCGCGGCGGTAATTGGAACGTCGTGAGTGTCCGTGACATCCTCAAGAATCCGGTTTACACGGGGACCTATACGCGGCTGGGCATGCGAAGGTCTAATGTCCACGAGGCGATCATCTCGGGCGAGCTTTTCCGGAAGGCCCAGGACCAGACGATGGAGCGTCGCCCGCTCGGCAGGGTCGTTCGTTCCGAGCCGTTTCTGCTCTCAGGCGCGGTCTACTGTGGCTATTGCGGCAACAAGATGATGGGCGTGACCCGGCGTCAGTCGTGGAAGCGAAAGGACGGACGCAGGAGTGTCGGCGTCTATCGCTACTACCAGTGCCAGTCCCGCAACAATCAGAGCGTGTGCGAGTACCACACCTGGCGCGCGCCGCTGCTCGAGTCGACGGTATTGGGCCAGCTCCGGGCCACGGTGAAGGAGCGCGAAGCAAGCTCTTACGAAGATGCCCCGGCCCGGCAAGATCGCGAGGAGGCTGTACGGGAGATGAGGCGCTCTCGGGCCAAGATCGCCGAACGCCGCTTCCTCGGGGCGGTACGCAGGGCTGCGAGCGGAGAGATGACCCTGGCTGTTCTGGGGCAATATCTCGTGGAGCTCGACGACGCCAGGGCGGCAACCGACGGGCCCGTGCTCGATTCCACCACGGTTTTGAACACGTGGGACTCCCTATCCATGGAACAGCGCGCAGAGTTCATCGAAGAAAATGTGGGCAGAATCGTGGTCCACGACGACACCGTCCAACTGGATACTGCGCATACTTAGTTGGGCGGGTCCGATCCACGTTACCTTGACGTCCCTCCCAACAAGATCGTTCTGGTCTGCCGTGTGACATGTTCTGGCTTGTACACGCCTGTTCACAGGGTGACCCGAGACCTTCCCTTGCTCTACAATGTGACCAGCGCTAGGCGGCTGGGCGACCGCCGTCCCACTAGCACCGTGATCAACCCTTCGGGGCGGATCGCGACATGCGGCGGGAGGGAGGAAAGTCCGAGCACCGCACGGTAGGATGCCCGCTAACGGCGGGGCGGGGTAACCCGACGGAAAGTGCCACAGAAAACAGACCGCCGCTTCGACGGGTCGGGCAACCGATACCACCGGGGAGGTAAGGGTGAAACGGTGCGGTAAGAGCGCACCGCGGAGGTGGTAACATCTCTGGCAAGGCAAGCCCCACCGGGAGCAATGCCAAATAGGGACCG
>CAJWER010000172.1 GCA_913030785.1 uncultured Chloroflexota bacterium
CAGGCCTGTCCACGTGGCATCACGGCAGCAGACACCGCAGCGGCCCGGTGTGAGCCCGCGCGCCGTGCGCCACACCCCACCATGGAGGCACGGCTCGAGACGCCCGAGGCACACTTGCGCAGGATTGAATAGCACGGGGAAGCCGATGTATACGCCCTCGTAGTCGACCAGCGGCATCTGATAGACCTCTGCAAGGTAATCGACGCCGTCCACGAGAGGGGGTGATAGGTAGGCGGGGTTATTCACGACAGCGTCGATACGCTTCTTTCGGTTCTCCTTATCCTGCAGGTCCGAATGGAGCACGAGCCTAGGCTCCGTCCAGTTTATGAAGTCTTGGCTAGTGACGAGCCACACGGAGCGGCCCCACTCGGTGCCGTGTTTCACCATGCCGACGAGCTGGCCACGGGACGCATCGTGAAGATAGTTGGAGGTGTCCTTGCTGGGGACGGGCTGCGTGTCCGGGAATGTCCAGTCGAAGCCGTCCGGAGAGAAGCCGGGCAGGCGATCAATCAGCTTCTCGGATGTGGCAAAGATGCCCTTGAACCGGCGTTGCGGGTCGGGCTCGTGGTCGTCGCGGATTATGTGATAGAGCGCCAGACCTCGCTCAGACGAGTCATAGGCGACGTTGTTGTCTTTTGTACCGCGGAACTCGTACAGGCCCAGATTTGGGATGTCCCAGTTGATCCCATCAGTCGATGTGGCATAGTGGCTCACCCTACCCTCGCTGGCATACATTTCGCCTGGCAGCGAGTCGTACATGGCCCAGTACCACCACTCCCACACACCCAGCTCGGGGTTCCACCAGAGCGGGCTCTTGCTTTGGAGCTGCGTCTGACCCCGTGAGACATCGGGTGTCATCACAGGCCTTTGGTCGTGCGGCTGGTGCAGGACCCTCCGTACATCCTCCATATCCTTGATCGCGTAGTCGTTGAGGAAGAGCTGCCTGTTCTGGTACAAGGCAAGAGACTGCTGATCCATTTTCATTGCTGTGCCCCCTAAGGTGTCTGAGCGCCCGTGGCATTCAACTCGACAGAGTAGAGAGACGTTGATGCAGTGATGTAGAGGCGGTTCTTGCCGGGCCCTCCAAATACGCAGTTGGCGGTGGCCCGCTCCGGCACCAGGATCTTGCCCAGCAGTTCGGCCTCAGGGCTGTACACCTGTATTCCATCGTGGGCGCTCGTGAACAGGTTGCCGTCGAGGTCCACTCGGAACCCATCGGCGAGCCCTGGTCTCACGACTGCGAAGACACGGCTATTGTTAAGTCGACGACCATCGATGACGTCGAAAGCCCGGATGTGGCCAGGCTCGCCGGTATCCGCGATGTACATTACGCTCTCGTCCGGCGAGAAGCAGATACCGTTGGGGCGGTCGAAATCGTCGGCGACGATCTCCAATTCGTTCGACGCTGGGTCCAACCGGAACACGTAGTTGGCGTCCAGCTCGCTTGCCGCCTGGTGTCCTTCTTTGTCCGTAAGAATGCCGTAGGGCGGGTCCGTGAACCATATGGAGTCGTCTGACTTCACTACCAGGTCGTTGGGTGAGTTGAATTTCTTGCCCTGGTAGTTGTCCGCGAGTGTGACTACGGTGCCGTCGTGCTCGGTGCGGCTTATTTGCCGACCACCATGTTCACAGGATACGAGGCGACCCTGTCGGTCGCGGTAGTGGCCATTGGTGTAGCCCGCCGGATGCCTGAATACCGAACAGCCATCGGCGTCGGACCACCTCATGATGCGGTCGTTGGGGATGTCGCTCCAGAGCACATAGTCGCCCTCGGCGAAGTACACCGGGCCCTCGGCCCATTCCATTCCGGAACAGTGTTTTTTCAAGGTGGCGCCCTCAGGAATCATGCTATTGAAGCACTCGTCAAATATCTCGACATCCAGCGTGTGGTCGGTCATTGGACTGTTCCTCCGGTGCACGATTCGATTGTCCTAATAACAACGAGGTCGTTGAGACGCTAAGTTAAGTCCCCATCGAAGGTCTCTTCACTGGCGAATCCTCGGACGGTTGCCAGGTACTCTTGCCTGGTCAGAGGTGCCTTGTAGTCATTTTTGATCTCGTGTGCGCGTGCGGCCCCGTTGGACAGCAGGTCTATTACGGTCGCGGCCATCGCCTTCGCGGACGTGAGCACGGCCAGGTCATAGTCTTCCACTAGGTAGTCGACCCCGTGGGACTTGCCTGAGGCCGCAGCCACGAACGGGTGGGCGATAGGCATGATGTTCGAAAGGTCTCCCATGTCGGATGAGCCGGTCTCGTGCCCCCGTTGCGCCACACTGCCCTCGCCGAGAAGACGGGTCGCGTTTTCGGTGTGCAGCGCCTGCATATTCGTGTCGTTTTGAAGAGGAAGGAAGCCAGGGATGGAGGTGATTGATACGCTGGCGCCCATGGCCCACGCCCCAGCCTTCAGCGCGCGGTCGACCTTCTTCCCGGCCGATTGCACGGCCTCGATGGTCCTACCCCGGATGAAGGTCTCGATTCGGACATCGTCCGGGATAGCGCTGACCGCGCCGCCGCCGCGGGTGATGATCGGGTGGACTCGGATGAAGTCTTGCTCACGGAACGTTTCGCGCTGTGCGTGGATGGCCGAAAGCGCGAGGGTAGCGGCGTTCAGGGCGTTCACCCCAAGGTGTGGTTCAGATCCGGCGTGAGCCGACAGACCCGTGTAGCGGATGAGCTTGGCTATCATGCCGTTGAAGGTGCCGCCGACGTTGAATTTCGCATTCGGCTCCTGGTTGTCTGTGTGGGTCATAATCGCCATGTCCACGTCGTCGAACGCGCCAAGTTTGATGAATTCGGACTTCCCGACCAGGAACTCGATCTTCCCCTTGCGGCGTAGTTCGTTCCTGTATTCGATCTCGATGTACTCCTCCGCGGGGACGGCTATCAGGGCTATCCTGCCGGAGAGGTTCTTCATAATACCTGGAGTCTGGAGTGCCGCAGCCGTTGCGACGAGCATGCCGATCTGGGTGTGATGCCCGCAGGCGTGGGCAGCATTCGTTGCGGGGTCCGCATGAGGGTGCCCGTTGACGATGTGGGAGTCTAGCTCGCCAATTACCGCGACCGTCGGACCTGGCCTGCCGGTGTCCAGTATTCCCTTCATACCAGTGATGGCGAGCCCTTCCTGAAGGGGGATACCGAGCCGGCGAAACTCGCTCGCCGCTACCTTGGCAGTCTTGTGCTCACGGTAGCCCGGCTCTGGGTTAGCCAGGATTTCCTTCGCGATTCGCACCGCTTTATCGCCCCCGGCGTCGATCGCTTGGTATGCGGCCGCCTTGGACTCGTCTGTTGTCTGCGCAGTCATTCTCTCTGTTTGCCCCCGTTGGTTGAGTACGTCGATTGTCATTTATTGCGCAGTAGCAGCCGCGACTAATTCGGGGCTACCGAAAGCGAAAGGCGTAGACGTTCGCGTCCATAATTGCGAACCGTAGCCTGACAGACCGTCCAGCGAGGCTAGCGAGGTCGGTGTTCGCTGACCACCTGACGACGCCATCTATCTCGTCGCCGAACATTTCGGGGCAATCCTTCAGTTCATATCCCGGCAGGGGGCGGCCCTCGGCGTCCTGGATTTCCACTTGCACCGATCCGACCGCAGAAGTCGAGTAGTTCAACTCCAGCTCGCTGCCTATTTGAACGGTTGCATCGGGGATCATGCTCTAGCTCTCCTGTTTGGTCGTCCGGTTCTTGATCCCGATGCTACCACGACTATGAACGAGGTAGGACTAGTGCTGTGACTTGCCACAATCGACCACACCGTGGCCGCGCAGATCCGCGTCGTGGTTCGATCCTGATCAAGCCTAGCCCCTGCGGATTACGGGCGAGGGGACCCGCTGGATGGACACATCGATGCAGGCCGGGAGCCCCGAGTCTCTGGCACGCTCAAGGGCGGGCCCAAGCTGTTCTGGGGTAGAGACGTGTTCGCCGTATCCGCCCAAGGCCTTTACCACCTCGTCATAGCGCGTGGGCCGCAGTTCGCACCCCACCAGACGGTCTCGGCCGTAGTCTCTGAGCTGGATTTGGAACTCGGCGTTCCAGGTGGCGTCGTTACCCACCACCGCAATAAACGGGATGTTGTAACGCACCGCTGTGTCGAACTCCATCAAGTGGAAACCCATAGTTCCGTCGCCGAGAAAGGTCATCACAGGAGCGTTCGGGAACGCCAGGCGGGCTGCCATGGCGAAGGGAATGGCGCTTCCGATGGAGCCTGATGGCCCGTTGATCACTCGATTGGACGCCGTGAGACATGATTGTGCCCACTGACCGTATTCCCCGCCATCTGAGATGAACACTGCGGCATCGCCCCGAAGCGAATCTGCAGCGCCCCTACCTACCTGAACGGGGTGGAGAGGACCCTCCTGTCCCATCGACAGAGCCTCCCACTCGGAGGGACGATAGGACACCGACGCCTGGACCTCGTCATACCAGGCAGTATCTGTCCGCTCGCGCTCTGGGGTCAGATTTAGGAGCGCCTCCAGGGTGGTCGTCGGATCGGCCAGCACAGTCAGGACCAGCCTAGACGGGTTTGAGAGTACTCGTTGGGTTTGTTCCAGAACCTGAGGTTCGGGGTCGATCTGAACGAGACGGCACTCCGGCGCCAGAGAGGGAGGTTCACCAAATCCAAGGGTGAAGTCCAGCTTCTTGCCGAGGAGCAAAACTGTATCAGCCTGTGCCAGTAATTCTGCGAGAGCTCCCAGGCTGGGGTCGTTGATGCCTCGCGGACTCTCCATGGCGACCACAGGCACGCCCGATTTTTCGGCGAACGAATTAGCTAGTTGACGTCCGCGACCCCTCGTAAGTGTAGGCCCGGCTAGTACCAAGGGTCTGCGGGACCCCAGGAGAAGTTCCAGTGTATCGGTGGCATCCTTGTTGCTGATGAGCGCGGCTGAGCCTTCGCCGGCTATCACGGCGCTCGAACCATGGACCTGCACTTGTGCCTCCAGGAGGTCGACTGGAAGACTAACCTGGACCGGTCCGGGCCGTCCCGACCTGGCCAGGGCCATGGCCATAGTTATGCTGCTTCCAATTTGTGTGGCATCGTCTACGGTCCAAGAGGCCTTTGTCACCGGTCGCGCCATGTCCGACTGAGCCATCTCTTGGAAAGCGCCCCGCCCCAGCTGACTAGTAGGTGCGTGGCCGCTGAGCAGCACCATCGGAGACTCGGCCATCTTGGCCACGTATAGCGCCGAGAGGGCGTTGGCAAAGCCAGGGCCCGCTGTGACCAGGGCGATGCCGGGCTGGCCTGTGAGGCGGCCCCAGGCGTCCGCCATGTGCACGGCCGCCGCCTCCTGTCGTACGTGGTATAACTCGATGCTGGAGTCGATACACGCGTCGTAGATCGGCATGATCTGGTTGCCAGACAGGGAGGAGATATGCTTGACGCCAGAGTCGGCTAGCGTTCTTACCAGGAGATCGGCGCCACGCATTTCGTCCTCCTACAATCCTCGGCAGTATTACCGGCGCTGAACGTAGGACGCACCAGCATCGCGTGCTTCCCACTTCCCTCCGTCTGAGTTCACTAGATTCCTCTGAGTGCCGGGTTACCGGAATCGGAAAGCATAGAGATCGGCATCGTTGATGGCGAGGCGAAGTTTCACTGGCTTGCCTGCCAGGCGGCTCACGTCGCCCCCAGAATTCCACCGCACGGCGCCTTCGATCTGGTCTCCGAATATCTCTGGACAGTCGTCAAGGGCGAAGCCCGGCACCACGTTGCCTCTGTCATCCTGAATCTCGACCTGCACGGTCCCGACGGCAGATGTCGAGTAGTTCAGCTCCATCTCCTGGCCATCGAATACGAACGGCCGCGTGACAAACTCTCCGCCGGCGTAACCTGCGTTGACCGACACGAAACCGTCGGGTCTCAGGGTGTAGCGACGTACGTGGGTTCCAGGGGTTTTCAGGTGCTCGTTCACGTACATGGACAGCTCGGTGGGCGAGGTCTGGTAGATGCCGTGCTGGAAGTAGATTCCCCGCTCATGCCAGTTCCTCTGGTCGAGACCTGGACGCAGGAACGCCTCCATGAAGCCCCTATCGAAGTTGATGCCGTCGCGGCTGGACATGATCTGGGTCTCGGTCAGGGCCTGTCCGTATCGGGGATGCGCCGCGATTCGCTTGCGGCGATTCTCGAGGTCGGGCAGAGCTCGCATTGACGGGTTCCAGCCGCGGTCGGTGTACCGCATCGGGAAACCCAGCAGGATGTGAGGGGCGCGGAAGTAGGGTATGACGTTGTTGGTGTACATGTGCTGCTCGGGCGAGTCCACGTATGTCAGGTCTCGCTCGTCGCTCCAGGTCACCAGATCATCGGAGACCGCCGTGCGGATTGCCCGGATCTCGGTCGGAGTGAAGAACCGCCAGTAGGCGCGGTACTTGCGGATCGTCGGATCCCAGAAGGCGATGTTCT
>CAJWER010000173.1 GCA_913030785.1 uncultured Chloroflexota bacterium
ACCGTACAATCACCCCGATCACACTTGGACAGGAGCCTGACATGACCACAGTCGGTTCTGGAGACTACCGGTACGAGATGGTCCCGTCGTGGCCCGAGATGCCCCGCTACTGGTCCCTGGGTATGGCCTCCGACGCGGCAGTCAACTCCCGCGACGAGATCTATATCTTCAGTCGAGGCCTCCACCCACTCACCATCTGGACCCCGAATGGCGATTTCATCTCCTCGTGGGGCGAGGGGACCTTCTCCGCGAACCCCCACGGGATCTACATAGCGCCCAACGACAACATCTGGCTAGTGGACCGCGACTTCCACGTCGCCACCGAGCACACCCCGGACGGCACGCTGCTTCGGACTCTGGGTCACAAGCTAGCGCCGTCTCCGTCGTATATCGGTGAACCTTTCAACATGCCCTCAGGCCTGGCCATCGCACCCAACGGCGACATGTTCGTCTCCGACGGCTACGGCGGCCATCGCGTCCACAAGTTCAGCCCCGACGGCGAGCTACTCCTATCGTGGGGCAAGCAAGGCGCTGGCCCCGGCGAGTTCGCGCTGCTCCACAATATATGGGTCGACCCCAGGGGCCGTGTTCTCATCTGTGATCGCGAAAACCATCGCATCCAGATCTTCGACGCCGAGGGCCAGTTCCTGGGGGAGTGGACCGACCTGGAGTCGCCAGGGGACATCTGGATACGCGACGACATCGTCTACGTCGTGGAGCAAGGCCCCGGCAACGGTGTCAGCATCTGGACGCTGGACGGGGAACTGATCACCCGGTGGCGCGGCAATGCCGGCCCCGGCCTGGGCACGCTCGACGCGGCCCACGGCCTCACGGTCGACGCGGAGGGCAGCATCTACGTCACCGAGATCGGCGACGCACAGAGAGTTCGCAAGTTCCAACGCATCTAGAAGCCAGGCTCGCCGGTATCGCATGACGACCCTCCGCAAGATGGCCAACGCGGCCCTCGACCTACTGTTCCCTCCCAAATGCGCCAGCTGCGGTCGCGAGGGAGCGTACCTGTGCGATACAGGGCTGGTGTCCATGCGTCGCGACGGGACAAAGAGGCTGTACAAGGCCAGGCCGGAGGGCCTCGAAGAGGTCATAGCGTTCCTTGACCAGTTCTGGGGCCGCAGCCTCGACCTGCTGAAACGGGCGGCTGAGCTAGAGCAACAAGGAGAGACAAATGACTAACACACAGACCATAGAAGTCGAACGCGAGGTCAGGGTATCAGCGAGTCCGGAGACGATATTTCCGTTCCTGATCGATCCTGAAAAAATCGTCCGGTGGAAGGGCATCGATGCCATGCTAGACCCCCGGCCTGGCGGGATATACCGCGTCAACGTCGCCGGCAAGAACATGGCTAGAGGCGAGTTCGTCGAGGTTAGTCCCTACAGCAAGGTGGTCTTCACCTGGGGCTGGGAGGGCGACACCGAAGTTCCACCAGGCTCTTCATCTGTGGAGGTGTCTCTCACCCCTAACGGGGACGAGACGATAGTGCGGCTGCGCCATACCGATCTGCCAACGAAGGAGTCGGCCGCCAAGCACACAATGGGATGGGACCACTACATGTCTCGCCTCACGGTTGCGGCCCTCGGAGGCGACCCCGGCGAAGACCCGATGATCAACATGGACATGTAGCGCAGACCTACACGCGCCTATTACTCCACCAACACATCGTCCTCGTCGGTGAGGACCAGGTAGGGCTCGCCCCACTGATCCTCATCGGCCAGGTCCCAGTCCGCTGAGGAACCCTCCGGGCGTATCCGAATACCCCAGTCGCCGCCGCTAATCAGGTGCGCGATAGCCTGTCCGGAGTCCGAGACGGGGACGTACATGGCGGGGCATGGCCTGCCGCCGCCTTCGCTGCTCCAACCCGTCACCTCATACACACCATCTGGGCGGCCCGGCTCAAACAGGCGTATCCGGGCGATCGGCGTCGGGTCGGCCCTGGTCTCGTACAACTGCATGGACATATACTCGCAGTTGTCGTTCTCTTCGACCTCGATATATATCTGACCGACCATTGGTGTGGACCTTCGCTGACCTTACATCCCCATGATGTTGTAGCCCGTGTCGACGTGCAGTATCTCGCCGGTGACGCCGCTGGACATGTCACAGCACAGGTACAGCGCGGTCTTCGCCACCTCGTCCGTCGTGATGTTCCTGCCCATCGGTGAACGCTCGGCATGGATTCGCTTCATGTCGCGGTACCCGGTAATCACCCGCGATGACAGCGTGTCGAGCGGGCCCGCCGAGATCGCGTTCACCCTGATATTCTGCGGACCCAGATCATTGGCCAGCTGCTTGACCTCGTTCTCCAACGCCGCCTTCGCTGTCCCCATGACGTTGTATCCGGGGAAGACGGAGGTGGAAGCCTGGAAGGTCATGGTCAGGATGCTGCCGCCATCCTCGCCCATCAGCGGCGCACCGTACCGGGCGATCGGCACCAGCGAGTACGCGCTAACGTCCAACGCCAACTTGAACCCCTCACGGCTGGTCTCGACGAACGGGCCGCCCAGGTCATCGCGGTTTGCAAAGGCAATACTATGGACAATGTAGTCCAACCTTCCTAGCTCCTTGGACGCCTTCTTGTACGCTGTCGCGACGTTTTCGTCCGACGACACGTCGCACTCGATCAGGACCCCGTTGCCCCACGGCTCCACGAGCTTCGCCACGGGTTCCATGACTCGCTCGTTCTGGTAGCAAATGGCAAGCCTTGCGCCTGCCTCGTGAAGAACCTGAGCGATTGCCCAGGCGATACTCCGGTGATTTGCTACGCCGAATATAATCCCAGTCTTACCTTCCAGATCGATGGGGTACATGCATCTCCTTCCAAAATAACCTGATGCTAAAAAAAACGAGAACCAACCCCTCATCCTAACCTTCTCCCCAGGCGGGGAGAAGGGATCCGACCTCCTCTCCCTTGAGGGAGAGGACTGAGGTGAGGGTGGTGGTGTCACCCGCGCATTATATTACCCTTGAAAGTGTATCCGCTCCGGATCCAGCGAGACGATGATGCGGGGCTGCTGGCGCAAAGCGGTCATCCGCGCTTCTACCTTGTCCGGCTCCACATACCTCTTAACTATAGCCAGCGTGTCAGACCAGATGGCGTCTCCCTCGATTATCTCGGCGTGCCCGCGGATCGTCACGTAATCGTGGGCCAGTGCATCCGAATAGACACAAACCGCCAGACGATCGTCCTTGACCAGGTTCAGGTACTTGATACGATCCTTTGTCGTCGATATCTTCATCCGTCCATCCGAAAAGTCGTACCAGTTCGGCGTGAGCTGCGGCATGCCCGTCTTGCCGACAGTCGCCACGACGGCTATTCGGGACGGCGCAAGGAAATCTTCCAGACGCCTGCGTTCTTCGACGGTCATATCTGCCACCCTATCACTCTCCCTTTACGCCCAGTAACCGAGCCGTGTTGCCGCCAGTGACTAGGCCAACCTCTTCGGGGGTGAGGAAGTCCGAGACGTGGCGTATGTGGGCCAGGTTCTGGCGGTATGTGTAAAAGCGCATCACCATGGGTATATCGGTGCCCCACATGAGCCGGTCAGCGCCGAGACGGTCGACCAACCGCTTCATCGTGTCCCGCACCTGCGTCATCGGGTACTCCCAGATGTCCCCCAGGGAAATCGCGAAAAGTAGCTGGAGGGAAAACCGGGGGTTCTCGGACGGCATCGCGTCGAATACCTCGTCGGGAATCGACAGAGTCTCGCCATCAACAAAGACCCGCCAGCTCAGGCCATGAGTGACCACTACGTCCATGTCTGGATATCGCGCCATCAGCGTGCCCACCGAACGAAGCTGCGAGGCCACGACCTCTCCAGCGGTCCCTCCCTCTGTAGCCAGGGACTTGTAAGACGGGGTGATGAAGACAGGTATCCCCAGCTCCGCGACGCCGTCCCAGAACGGCCGAAATTCCGGTCCCGTCCAATCCTCGGACTGGTTATACAGCGGAATCTGGTCGGGCAGGAATTGCAGGCCCACCATACCAGGCTCCGCAACAGCCCTCTTGAGCTTTTCGTAAGAACCCCGGGGATCGGTCGGAACGAGCCACTCCTCGACGTGGACCAGTCCCTGCAGCCGGTCTGGAAAGCGCGCCGTACAGTCCGCAATGAATTCGTTGGATATGCCAAGGTAGGGCGTCCGGTGTATCAGCGCCATATCCACCCCGGCGTAGTCCATCTCGGCGACCAGGCTCTCCGCCGGGTATGTCATGTCAACCACGGAGGGAACCATGTACTGTTTGACGTACACCTCGCCGTCCACGGTCCACTCGAACGTGCCGTGACTCGCGGCTCTGAAGTCGACGTCGTTGAGCGCGTCGAAGCTCCATCCGCCATCGGGGTCCGCCAAGCCGAGGTCATCGGTCGGCGCCCTATCCCTCTTTCGCCACGCCGGCATGAAGTGGCGCGCCATACCAAGCTGCAGGTGACGCCTGAACTGCTCTGGATCGGCAAAGCCGCCGTCGCCTCCCAGGTTAGGGAAGCAGTAGGCGTGACCGTCATAAATCATCGCAACCTCCAATGTCCCACAATATAATCCGGCCCCTATAGTGGAGTCCAGAGCGCCAGCCCTCTGGCGGGGCCCGGGGCAGAGCCCCATCTTATCCCCTTATCACAGGCCCACCGGTCATGTACGCCTTCGCAATGTCAATAATCAGCGCGATGTCGTCGCGGGCGGAGGCCACGGGCGACCGCGACTCCACGCCGTCGACGATGCACTCGTGGAAGTGCCGCAGCTCCCGTCTGAACGGGCTCTCCTGATCCAGCTCCGGCGACTTGCGCATCGAAGTCCCGTCCGCCTCGATCTCCTGCACCGCGACCGTGGAAAGCCCCCGAGAGAAGCCGCTCTCGTAGGACACCAGGACACGTTTAGAGCCGCCGTACACCTCCAGGGTCTCGTGAAAATCCCACAGCTCTGGCAGGTCAACCCAGCTGATCACGGCCCGATGGCCCTCCGGATACTCCAGTACGGTGCTCAGCGCCCGGCCGTCGGACCACACCTCGGTGCTGGCGATACGGCTCGGCATCCCGAACAGCGTCCGCAGTCCGTACAGGTCGTGGATCAGGCTGCCGGACAGCATCCCGA
This sequence comes from uncultured Chloroflexota bacterium, assembly GCA_913030785.1. Taxonomy (GTDB): domain Bacteria; phylum Chloroflexota; class Dehalococcoidia; order Lucifugimonadales; family CAJWER01; genus CAJWER01. The sequence goes on from CAJWER010000173.1 coordinate 5,099, forward strand.
AGGCCCGCTCTGCCTCCGGCGACGCCTCACCGATGGCGTCGGCCATGGCTAGGCGACGTGCGGCTGCTATCTCCTCGATTGCGCCGTCGGGCAGGTCGTTGAACCTGCGGGTGCGGAACTGCTGGACGTGCAACGCATTGTCCGGGTGCAGGTGGTTCACCTGCACGAACCGCACATCATCGATCGTGGCTACCTCTCGGCGCGCCGTCTCAAAGGCGGGCTCGTACAGCTTCACATAGCCCACCTGACCAACCTTTCCGGACGCCTCGGCCGCAGTAATGATCGCGTCCGCTTCCTGAAGCGAAGCGCACATCGGCTTCTCGATGAATACATGCTTGCCAGCCTCGAACGAGGCCACCGCCACCGACGTCTTGGGGTCTGTCTGGCACAACAGCACCGCGTCCACATCCGACTCAAGCACCTCGCGGTAGTCGGTAGTATGGCGCGGCACGTGGAACAGCTCTGCGGCGTACTTCGCCGACGACGACGAAATGTCGCACACTATCGCGACCTCGAACTCCTCTGCCAACTCCGTGAGAAAGGGCAGATGCTGTATCTGGGCGATTGCTCCGCACCCGATCACACCAATCCGTATTCGTGTCATGCCCGTCCCTCCGTTGACCTACATCCCGTCCGCCCTCGGGGCTATCTCGTTCCACAGGGCGGCCAGTTCGGCAGACCGGCGAAACACCTCCACCAACCCATCCCAAATCTCGACCCGCGCTTCAGCCGCAGCGGCGTCACCCTCCTGGATCGTCGTCGACTCTTCGCGGGCCAGGGCTCCCCCGGCAGCGTCCGACACAGCCCGTGTCGCCTCCGAAAGCCGCTGCATCAGCTCCGGCAGGGGCGTGCTGGTGTCAGTCTCGATGTCATACGCGCTCGACGGCGTGAACCGGTGAGGCATCCGGTTGCCATCAGCGCTCCACATCGTATGGGTTGGCTGGATGTGGGGCGTTACCGATAGGTACATGGTCATTGGCTCATCCCCCTCGACACGCAATGAGTGAAGTTGGTCGACCAAAGCCACACACATCTGGCCCGGCCCTACCACCTTGCTCTCGCCGTCTATCGTGAACTCGGCACGGCCCTGTAGTACCAGGAACACCTCCTGGCCCAGGTCGTGCGAATGAGCGCCGCTGTCCTCTCCGGGCTCCATTCGCATGAACCTCGACCTGATCTGCGGCGTCACCAGCACGTTACGTATGTCCTCTCGATAGTCGTACACCGTGAAACCCATTTGTGCCCCTCCCGTCCGTCCTGAGTCTGTGCTGAACCGCCACAATGTTA
>CAJWER010000174.1 GCA_913030785.1 uncultured Chloroflexota bacterium
GACAGTTTTGCCCACATAACCATGAGCAGGCCCACGAGCCCGCAGCCCACGACGGCAACGGTCTCACCGTGGACGATAGCCGCCCTGCGAGACCAGTTGATGCACGAGCGTCCCCATATCCCAAATGGGGCGGTATCCCAGTCAACGCTGTCCGGGACCCGCATCGCCGGACGTTCGCCAAACAGTCCCCCGCTCGCGACTACGTACTGCTGGTGATGGCGCATCGTCACGACCCGGTCACCCGGCTTAAGCTCCTCTACCCTTGAGCCCGCCTCCTCGACCACGCCGGCCATGGCGTAGCCCAGGTCGGGGTTGGGCCATGGCCCGGGGTAGGCTTCGGAGCGCCGGACCCGCTTCAGCTCGGACCCGGGGCTCAGCAGCGAGCGCACACCGCGGACCAGGATCTCGTCTTCGCCCATCTCCGGCATCTCTACATCGACCACCTCCACCTGGTCCGGAGCAGTGGCCATTAGCTTCTTCATGTAGACAGTCCTCCGGAGTCGGGATGCGGGCCGAGCCGAAGTGTATCACGACGAGGAGTCAACACGCTCCCGGACGACCTGTTGCAATGCCCGGCGCAGTCGGCTTAAATGGCACGCACTTGGACCTGATAGGTTGGCGAGATCCACCCATGGAGGCAGCGAAATGACATCTCAGCAGGCGGTTCCGTGGCTCAGAGAGACAGAGGTGTTCACGTCAGGAGCGGAAGGCTACCACACATTCAGGATACCGTCGCTAGCGATCACCCCGGACGGGACGATCCTGGCGTTCTGCGAGGGTCGGAGGCACGGTCAGCACGACTACGACGCGCTTTACCTGGTGCTCAAGCGCAGCACCGACAACGGGGTGACATGGGGCCCACTGCAGCTGCTATACGGCAACGGCGAGAACACCTTCCACAATCCGACGGTCGTCGTCGACCGGGATACCGGCAGAGTATTCTTGACATTCAACAGGGACGCCTTCCGATGCTACGTCATGCACAGCGATGACAACGGTGCGACCTGGTCGGAGGCGGTGGACATCACAGACAGCATCATGCCTTCTAACTGGACGCACTACGTCATGGCTCCCGGCAAGGGAATCCAGATGAAGTCAGGCCGTCTTGCCATACCCGCCGGGCACCACGATAGTCACCGCATGGACTCGATATTCTCTCACTCGCACATGTTCTACAGCGACGACCACGGCGCCAGTTGGCAGGTAGGGGGCGCCTTGCCGGGCGGCTCGAACGAGTGCGAGATGGTCGAGACCGCCGACGGCTCACTCTACATGGCCGTGCGAGCGGCCAACAGACAGTTGCAAAAGCGCCTCTGCGCTTGGAGTAAGGACGGCGGGGAGACCTGGTCCGACTTGATCGAGCTGGACGAACTGACGGACGCGGTGTGCCAGGCCAGCATCGTGCGTTATACCGACGCCGAGACCCACGACAAGAATCGCATCATCTTTGGCAACCTGGATAGCACCACGCGAGACCATTTTACGCTGCGGGTGAGCTACGACGAGTGCCAGACCTGGGCGACGAAGAAGGTGCTGTACACCGGCCCATCAGCCTACTCGGACATGGCGATTGCACCGGACATGACGATATGCTGCCTGTACGAAAGGGGCTCTGATGGGCCATACGAGAGCTTGCGCCTTGCGCAGTTCAACCTGGCGTGGCTGACGGACGGGGCCGACCAGATAGAAGGGTGACACGCTATTAAGAGCGCGTCGGCCCTACCCCATTGGGCATGCCCAGCCCCGCCCAACTAAGCGCGCGCAGCGCCGTAGCCGTCGGAGCGGATGCAGGCCACCCAGTGGTCGGGGGATACCTCGCGTAGCTCTGGCATACCGGCCTGGCAGTCCTCGATGGCTACCGGACAACGTGTGTGGAACACGCAGCCGGCAGGCGGGTTCATCGGGCTCGGCACGTCGCCGGTCAGCACGATTCGCTCACGCTTGGCTTCCAGGACTGGGTCCGGGATTGGCACTGCGGACAGAAGCGCCTGTGTGTACGGGTGCAGCGGGTTTTTGTGAAGCTCTTCCTTGTTCGCAATCTCGACGATGTGGCCCAGGTACATCACCGCGATTCGGTCGCTGATGTGACGCACAACCGACAGGTCGTGGGCAATGAACAGGTACGTGAGACCAAACTGGTCTTGTAGCTCTTCGAGAAGGTTGATGACCTGTGCCTGGATGGAGACGTCGAGCGCGGAGACTGGCTCGTCGCACACGATGAAGCTGGGATTGACGGCCAGTGCGCGTGCGATGCCGATTCTCTGCCGCTGACCACCGCTGAATTCGTGGGGGTAGCGGTCTGCCATGTAGGGGTTGAGCCCCACTACGTTCAGCAGCTCGGCAACACGGTCGTTGTACTCTGCCTTGCTGGTCGTGAGTTTGTGGACTGTCAGCGGCTCGCCGATGATGTCCCGGCAGGTCATGCGAGGGTTGAGCGATCCGTACGGGTCCTGGAAGATGACCTGCATCTTGCGACGGAACGGTATCATGTCACGGCTGCTCAGTCCGTTGAGCCGAGACCCTTCGAACATAACGTCGCCCGAGGTCGGTGTGTAGAGCTGCAAGATGCAGCGACCAGCGGTCGTCTTGCCGCAACCGCTCTCTCCGACTAGGCCCAGTGTCTCGCCTCTTTTGATGCTGAAGCTGACTCCGTCAACCGCTTTGATGTCTGCGATTTTGTGCTGAAAAATGACTCCCGAGGTTACCGGGAAGTGCATCTTGAGGTCTTTTACCTCTAGTAGGGTCTCGTTGCCGTTGCTTTGCACCAACTGATTCTCCTTAGCCGACCTTGACGCCTATCTCGGCGAGTTCTTCCGCCCTCCAACAGGCCGACAGGTGGCCGCCAGTGACCTCGCCCAATGGCGGAACCTCGGTGGTGCATTTCTCTATGGCGTATCTGCACCTCGGGGCAAAGCTGCAGCTGTTGGGCATGTCTATCAGGTCCGGGGGAAGTCCTTCGATCGGCTCCAGCTTGGTGCCCATCTCTTCGTCGAGACGTGGCACTGAGTTCAGCAGTCCAAGTGTATACGGGTGCCTAGGATCTGCGTAGATCGGCCCTGCCGTTGATGTTTCTATGATCTTCCCAGCGTACATTACCGCAACGCGCTGGGCATATCGGGCGACTACCCCAAGGTTGTGGGTGATGATGATCAGTGCTGTGCCGAGGTCTTTGCTCAACGACTGCATCAGTTCGAGTATCTGCGCCTGAATGGTTACGTCCAATGCCGTGGTCGGCTCGTCCGCTATGATCAGCCGTGGATTGCAGCTGATAGCCATCGCTATCATGATTCTCTGGCGCATGCCACCGCTCATCTGGTGGGGGTAGTCCTTAAGCCGACGTCCCGGGTCCGGAATGCCGACCATCTCGATCAACTCGCCGGCCCGCGAACGGGCCTCCATTTTCGTCATTTTCAGGTGGAGCTCCAGCGTCTCGGTGAGCTGTCGCTCGATGGTCAGGACCGGGTTCAGGGAGGTCATCGGCTCCTGAAATATCATCCCGATCCGGTTGCCCCGGACTGATCTCATCTCGGAGTCGCTCAACTTGAGCAGGTCGCGGCCTTCAAATATCACCTCGCCACGCTCGATCCTGCCCGGCGGGTCTGCAATTAGCCTCATGATCGAGAGCGCGCTTACGCTTTTGCCACAGCCGCTCTCCCCCACGATTCCAAGGGTCTCACCCTCCTGAACCTCGTAGCTGATACCGTCGACGGCCTTGACTACACCATCATGCGTGTAGAAGTACGTCGCAAGGTCTTTTATCTCCAGCACGTTGTCCATGTTGTCTCTTCCCCTGATCTCTCGGTGGACCTGTACCGATACGTTACTCCCCTAGCTTGCCCGCGATCGGCCCATGGTATCACGGCATGCTGGCCAATAGGCTCCGGCTAGATATCCAGACTGGCGTTGGTGGTGGTGCCGAATCCTAGACCCTTGTCCCTCAGGCTCACGTGTCCTTGACCGCCTATGATGTGGTCGAGCACCTCGATATCCACCATCTCCGCGCCCGCAACAATCTTGCGCGTGACCATGATGTCCTCGGGGCTCGGCGAGGGGTCGCCCGAGGGGTTGTTATGAACGACGATAAGCGCCGGGCAGTTCTCTCGTATGGCTGGGCGCAGCGCCTCAGCCAGCCTGACGATGGACGAGTTGACGTTGCCAACGTACACACCATGGACACTGAGCACTTCGTTCTTGGTGGAGTCGTGATGTCGGCTATCTCACTCTCGACAGACCCGTGGCCTTGCTCGGGCTAGCTAAATACGCTACTCCCGTGGGACTTCGCCATAATACGGCATGGTCTCGGGTCCAGCGTGGGGAGATTCCAGGAGTGAAGGTAGGCAGCAGGTGGTACGTGCCCCTGGGGAGCAGATGAAGAACGATCACGACCTCCACGCACGTCCGGACTTGCTGGAGATCTCCCTAAGTTCCACTTCCGTTAGTCCGGTCAGTTCGCTCAGTGGTGACCAGGTTGTGCTTTTCAGGTAGTACTGGCGGTCCATCAATATGTGCTGAAGGACCGTGTGATTCATTCCAATATGCCTAGCTGCACCAGCGACAGACTTGAACCGTTCGTTGGGCCTGCGCCTGGGAGCAGTATAGCCTATTGGATAGGGGGGGGGGATTGAGATAGGACCTACCTGTTCCGATAGTAGCAGGGATATCCCCGCCACTAGTCGACTATCACCGTGCCGGTCATTGAGGCGTGGAGATTGCACACGTAGGCGAAAGTGCCTGCTGAATTGAATGTGTGTGAGAATGACCCGCTGTCCTTGTACTCGCTGTCCCACGACTCCGAACTTGTACCGGTTGCTGTGTGCGTGCCTTGGGCAAAATTCCACGTAACAGTTCCACCAACCTTCACGGTAACCATCGTGGGTACAAAAGCATAATTCTTAACTGTAACGGATGCTGTGCTTGGGACTGATGTGGCAGTGGATGTGGGTGTCGCAGTCGGAGTTGGCGTTGGTGCAACCATCACCTCCACAATCGTTATGGTCTTGATGACGTCACCCGGCTCAGGGGCAGTGGATGGGTCTCTTGGCGATATTCCATTGACGACGTCCATTCCTGATATCACACGTCCGAAAACCGTGTGACACGACTTAACTGCGCAGTCCTTCGCTCTCCCGTCGACATAATGTCCGTCTAGGGAGGGGATTGGAATTAATGTGATGAAGAACTGGCTACCGTTAGTTCCTTTGCCGCCCCGCACACCTGCGTTTGCCATTGAAACGGAGCCTGGCGTATCGTGCCTGCGTAGCGGGCTCACCTCGTTGTCGAACTTGTAACCAGGTCCTCCTCTACCAGTCCCCTTGGGGTCCCCGCCCTGAGCCAAAATGCCTTCGACGACGCGGTGGAAGGTGGTGTCGTCGTAGTAGCCGTCCCTGGCGAGGAAGACGAAGTTGTTAACAGTTACGGGGGCTTCCTTAGGGTAAAGCTCAATGGTGAACTCGCCACCCTTATGCATCTGGAAGGTGGCGGTGTAGCTCCTGTCGGGATCGATCATCATCTCCGGCGGTGCGGCGTACTGTTTTGGTGAGGTATGAACTGGACCTATAGCGGTAGATGTAGGTGTTGCAGTAGGCGTAGGTGTGTGAGTTGGGGTCGGCGTGGACGGGACTGGTGTGGCCGTAGGCACTGCCTGAGCAGTAGCCTCGACCATAGCCTTAGCCATGGCTTGTGCCTTGACCTCGGTGTCAGGGGTGGGCGCGGGAGTGGAGTCCGGTGTACCGCCGCAAGCGGCGAGAGCCAGCGCAACCAGCACAAACCATAGTACCAGTATAGTCGTATGTCTTATGCCTGCGAGCATAACCATGCCTCTGGGGGCAGTATAGTCTATGGGGCAAGGGGGAGGAGGTGACCTGCCCCCCCAAACTGGTCCAAGTGTAATGTTAGTAACCTGGACCGGAGGAAGGGGGAGAAATGTCAAGGAAGAAGCATACACCAGAGCATGTCATCAATAAGCTTCGGGAAGCGGAGGTGGTTCTGGCCCAGGGGAGGACAGTAGCCGAGGCAAGTCGTCAGATAGGAGTGACGGGGCAGACATTCTACCGGTGGCGTAACGAGTACGGGGGCCTGAGGATCGACCAGGTGAAGCGTCTGAAGCAGCTCGAAACGGAGAACACCCGTCTGAAGAGGGCTGTTGCCGACCTGACGCTGGATAACCAGATCTTTAGAGAGGCAGTTGAGGGAAACTTCTGAGCCAGACCACCCGTCGTTGCCAGTGTGCAGAGCACGTTAGAGAGGTCTTCGGTGTCTCGGAGGGTCGAGCCTACAGAGCACTCGATCATCCCCGGTCCACGCAACGGTATGAATCCTTGCCGACCGAAGACGAACAGGTACTCACCAACGACATCGTGGAGCT
>CAJWER010000175.1 GCA_913030785.1 uncultured Chloroflexota bacterium
GCCAGCAGAATGCTATCACGTTGGATGTTGAATCCGCCATCCCAATGATATAGATTGAGTGCGCCCTGACTCGACCCCGGATAGGAGACGCAAATGGCGGACCGAACGCCGGTAGTACGCCCCCCTGCAGAGCTAGTGACGTCACCTTAGCCCTCTCCCTCGAGAGAGAAGAGACCAGTACGGCATGACCCAGCAGAGATGGTAATAAGGTGCGAACATGGCAGATTACGAACCCGTTGACATATCTGGCGTAACTAACGCACCACTGTCGATGCTCGGCCAGGACTCGGGGGCCGTGGCTGGCCCGCAGTCGTTCAGAGGGCTGCCGTTCGTGGTAGGAGGAGACGGTGTGGATGCACTAATCTCCCTAGGTACCGGTGGCGGTATCTCCATCCCCCTGGGATCGGCGGCTCGCCGGGTCATATTCGCTCACCGGTTGATGGAAACGAAGGTTCCGCAGGGGGCCCCGCTAGGCGTTGAAGTAGCGGACTATGTCTTCCACTACGTCGGCAGGGATGAGGAGCGAGTCACCATACGCGAGCGCTTTGAGATCGCCGCGATTCCCGGCCCCAACGACATCCCCGGCGTGCCCGGCTCACCCTACCTGGCGGTTACCGACACGACGGCGGAGCTGATGCCTCGAACTGAGGGGCCATGGGACGCAACGGGGCGCAGGCAGACCGAAGCTGGCAACGTCATGTCGCGCTTGTACTACCTGTGGGCATTCGAAAGCCCTCATCCCGAGCGTGTCATTGATTCCGTGGAAATCGTGCCCAGAGGTCCGTCATTTGTCATCGCTGCCGTCACGCTGGGCCATGCTGACGAGCATCCATTCGCCAGAGAGGGCAGACGGCCCGCGCGAATTGTGCTCACCGACAAGGCAGATGCGGCGCGTCCATTTGATCTTGACGTGGAGGTTGATCGAGGCGATGCCACATATGTGCATCCGTTGCCTAAGGGCGGTGCGGGTGACTTCGTCACGCACCCCTTCAAGGGTTATGGCCAGGAACAAAACACAGCCTCCAGCCCGGCCTATGTCGAAGTATCTGCGGTGCCGTCCGCTACCGTCACGGTGAAGCAGGGTGACGAAGAGATAGGGTCGGTACGCTGGGGAGACGTGGTTGACAAGGGATCGGTAGATGCCGGGCGGGTCAGCGTATCCCTTGCTGATCCTGGTAAGAACTGGGTACATGTCACTGTGCTTGACGACGACACAGGCAAGCCCGTACCGTGCCGCGTCCACTTCCGCTCTCCTGATGGCATCCCGTTCCAGCCCCACGGTCACCACAACCAGGTCAACTCCAACCTGGACACCTGGCACATCGATGTTGGCGGCGACGTGCGCCTGGGCCAGATCACATACGCCTACACCGACGGCACCTGCCAGGGGTGGTTGCCCCGCGGCGAGGTACTGGTAGACGTAGCCCGCGGATTCGAGTATGAGCCGCTACGTGGAAGTATCACCATTGCCCCCGGCCAACGCGAGCTTACGTTGAGGCTCAAGCGCTGGACCGACATGAACGCCAAAGGCTGGTACAGCGGCGACTCTCATGTGCATTTCCTGTCGTCCCAGGGCGCCCATACCGAGTCGATGGCCGAGGATCTGAACGTAGTGAACCTGCTTCAGTCACAGTGGGGCAGCCTGTTTACCAACACCGAGGACTTCACCGGCGAACCTAGCATCTCCCGGGTGGGCGACAACATCGTGTACGTCTCTCAGGAGAATCGGCAGCACTTCATGGGCCATATGATCCTGTGGGGGCTGAAGAAGCCCATCATGCCATGGTGCTCCGACGGCCTGGGCGAGGCTGAGATCGGCGGCACGATGGAGGTCACCCTCAGCGACTGGGCTGACCAGGCCCACGAGCAGGGTGGCTACGTGGTGAATCCACACTTCCCGAACCCCAATGGTGAGCCGGCCGCCCTGGTCGCAACGGGTCGCCTGGATGCGGTCGAGATGATTCGCCAGGCACAGTTTAATCACGCCGAGTATTACCGGTATCTCAGCTGCGGATACCGCCTGCCCCTCGTGGGAGGCACCGACAAAATGTCCGCTGATATCCCGGTCGGCTTGTACCGGACCTATGCGAATTTGGGTGATGATCTGGAGTTCACCTACGACAACTGGTGCCAGAGCGTTGTGCGAGGCCGCACATTCCTGAGCGGAGGCCCGATCATCCACCTGTCCGTGGATGGCCATGAGATCGGCGACACAGTGAAGCTATCGGGCCCCGGTACGGTCGAGGTGGAGGCGTGGGCGGAGAGCGTCTTGCCGTTGAGCACGCTGCAGATCGTGCAGAATGGCCGCGTCGTGGCGTCAGCCGAGTCCACTGGTGGCACTCGGCGTCTGGAACTGAAGGAGAAGCTGAAGGTTGACGGCCACACCTGGATAGCGGCGCGAACCGGAGGGCCGGGCTATTACGGCACTACGCATCTGGATGTTTGGAGACGGGGTGTGTTCGCCCACACGTCGCCCATCTACGTCTCTAGCGGCGGCGACTGGGAGATGTACGACCAGGCGACCGCGCAGTACATGCTCACCATGATCGAGGGCGATCTGTCCTACATACGCAAGGGCTCCGGGCAACATACCCACGGCAACGTAACCCACCACCATGGTGAAGATGATCACATGGCGTACCTGGAACGGCCTTTCTTGGAGGCACAGGCGGCGGTGCAAGAAAGGGTGCGACTGGGCCGATAATCTTGCCTCTTCCCTCCGAGGGGGAGGACCGAGGTGGGGGCTCGCCTATTCGGAGCCCTGGCCTACGGTGAATCTGGCCTCTAGCTCGTTGTAGTCATGCAGGCCGATGACCTTCTCAAACTCCGAGAAGGTCGACATAGCGTCGTAGCCGTCTGTGGTGCCGGTTTTTTTCAGGTGACCGGCAACTGCCTGAATAGCCCTGGTCGCCGCGAACAGCCCGGACAGTGGGTAGACCACCATGTCATACCCCAGCTCTTCCAACTCCAACGCGGAAAGGAACGGTGTCTTTCCGCCCTCCACCATGTTGGCGAACACCGGCGTGTCGAAGGAGCTGGTCACGGTCTTCATCTGGTCAATGTTTTGGGGCGCTTCGACAAAGATCACGTCGGCGCCCGCCTTCGAGTAGGCTCGGCCTCGTTCGATCGCCTCGTCGAATCCTTCTGGGGCGATGGCATCCGTCCGAGCGATGATCACGAGCTCATTGCCCTCTCTGGCATAGGCAGCTGCCCTGATCTTCTGCACATGCTCCTCGATCGGAATGACCTTCTTACCCTCCATGTGCCCACACTTTTTCGGCCACAGCTGGTCCTCCAGGATGATGCCCGCGACGCCCAGCCCGACACACTCCTGGACCGTCCTGACGACGTTCAGGGAGTTCCCATATCCAGTGTCCATGTCCGCGACCACCGGAATCGAGACGGCGTCAACGATGCGCTTCACGCGATCCAGCGTTTCTGTCATGGTTAGTAGGCCTACATCCGGGATGCCGAGGGCTGATGCGGCCAGGCCGAAGCCCGAGGTGAACACCGCCGAAAATCCCGCCTGCTCTATCAGCTTCGCCGACAGAACATCGTGAGCCCCTGGCAGCACGAGTAATTCAGGGGCCTCTATGAGCTGTCTTAGGGCGGTTGCATTGTCCATGGTTTTTCTCCTGGCGCTACTGCACGGTAGGGATGCTGGTGATGATCCGAAGTGGGCGGCGATATTATGTCGAAGTCCTGTGTTCTGCACAATCCAGGTTAGGAACGATCCTCTTGAACGGGTGACGAGTCACGACCCTATTTCTTGAAACGGGGATGTCGTGCAATAATATGATTTCTACCGAGTCAATTGTAGGGAGAAACCATATTGAATGTCGTCCTGATCGGGGCTGGGCGGGGCAGCCGTCTCATGCCACTGACCACATCCCAACCCAAATCCTTCACCACCGTCGCGGGCAAGCGCATCCTTGATTGGACGCTCGATGCCTTTCGAAAGAATGGCCTCGATCAGTTCGTGTTCGTTTCCGGCTACCTGCGGGAATTGGTGCAGCGAGAGTATCCGGAATTCACCTTTGTGGAGAACACCGATTGGGCCAACAACAACATCCTGTTTTCGCTGCTCTATGCTCGCGAGCACATGACTGATGGCTTCTACTCCTCGTACACCGACACACTCTTCACCGCCGACGCAGTTCGGGAACTCATGGACTCACCTTACGGTATTACACTGGTAATGGACACCGAGTGGCGGGATCGCTACCGATTCCGCAGCGAGCATCCGGAGTCGGACGGGGAGAAGATGGTGGCCGAGGGCGACCGCGTCGTGAGGGTCTCCCGCGAGATTGTGTCGGAGGAGGCCTCCGGCGAGTTCACTGGCGTGATTAAGATGACCGCCGCCGGCGCGGCGCAGTTCCTGGAATTCTACGACGATCTGCGTGGGTCTCTTGGGACAGAGGGTGTACTTGCCGAGGGACGGCCCTTCCGAATGGCATACTTCATACACCAGCTTGATCGTATGATTCAGGAGGGGGCCGACGTTCATTGCGTGCCGGTCCCCGGAGACTACCACGAAATCGACACCTTGCAAGACTACGAATTGGCGAAGGGTGACTGGACCAGATTCGCTGAGAACAGAGAGTAACAAGTGCTTTTCGAGACTACCGTCGTTGGCTCGATGCCCCGTCCGCAGTACGTGAAGGATCTGATCGATGCACAGGTTGAGGGCCAGGTCGATGGTGACGACTTCCAGCGCATGATGGACTCCGCAGTTCCATACGTCGCCCAAATGCAGGAGCTTGCCGGAGTCGACATCATCTCGGACGGCGAATGGCGTCGCAAGTCCTACATCGGGGTAATAGCTGACATCTGCAACGGCTTCTCTCTCGGTGTGAGGGATGTAAACGGGCAGCGCCAAACCTGGCACACCGTGACCGAACCTATATCTGTTGAGCGCTCCGGTCAGATGGCCCGCGAGGCCCGCTTTTTAAAGCAGCACACGACGCGTCGGATAAAGGTCGCGCTGCCGTCGCCATATCTGCTCGGCCAGAGGATGTGGAATTCCGAGGAGTCCAAGAACGCCTATAAAACGCGGCGGGATTTTGTGGACGCGTTGGTGCCGGTCTTACGCGATGAGCTGATCGCCCTGAGGGACGAGGGAGTCGCGGTCGCCCAGTTCGACGACCCTGAGCTGTGCCTTTTAGTGGACCCGAAGGTCAGGGCTGAGTTCGATGATCCAGATGGCGAGGCTGACCACTGCATTGACGCCTTGAACCGTGTCGTTGATGGCGTGGAGGGCATCACGCTGGCGTTGCACCTGTGCCGGCGCAACAAGGGCAGGGCAGGGTGGATCGGCGAGGGCGGATATGGCCCCATCATGCCTGCGCTGGCCCATCTGAACTTCGATATGCTGATGTTGGAGTTCGCGATGCCCGCCGCAGGCGACAAGACGATTCTCGCCGATCTGCCGGAGCGATTCGACATAGGCCTAGGCTGCGTCGACTGCCGTAGCGCCGAAATCGACACACCGGAGGCCATCACAGGTCGGGTGCGAGAGGCGCTAAAGTATGTCGGACCCGAACGTGTGACAATTCACCCCGACTGTGGTTTTGCACCTGGAAGCGCGGCAGACATCCCCATGGACGAGGCATATCTCAAGCTGCGTAACGAGGTTCTGGCAGCGCAAATACTTCGCGAAGAGTACGCATAAGAACATAGCTGCGCACTGGTTGCGCTGAGGCGACATTTTATGAAACTGCTGGGGATAGAGACATCTTGTGACGAGACTGCGATAGCCGTTGTTGAGGATGGCTCGCAGATCCACTCGGACGTGGTGGCGTCCCAGGCCGAGATTCACGCCGGCTATGGTGGCATCGTGCCCGAAGTTGCGTCACGTGAGCATCTGACGACCTTCGTGCCGGTGGTGCGACAGGCGCTGACGGACGCTGGAGTGGAGCTACACGAACTCGATGGTGTCGCCGTCACCCACGGGCCCGGCCTGGCGGGATCTCTGTTGATTGGCGTGAATGCTGCAAAAGGACTAGCGCTGGCTGCCGGTCTCCCGCTAATCGGGGTGAATCACCTTGAGGGACACGTCTATGCCTCCTGGTTGGATGGAAATGACCCCGAGGCAAAATACGGTTTCCCGTTCATGTGCCTGATCGCGTCTGGAGGCCACACAGATCTGATATTGATGAAGGGACACGGCGACTACACACTGGTCGGTCGCACGCGGGACGACGCTGCTGGCGAAGCCTTTGACAAGGCCGCGAGGGTTCTGGGGCTGGGTTTCCCGGGGGGACCAGCCATTCAGAAATCTGCAGAGTCCAGTGTCGGCAGAGAGCCAAGATTCCCCAGGCCGTTTCCAGATGCCTGGGCGTCAACGCTCTCCGTCTTCCCG
>CAJWER010000176.1 GCA_913030785.1 uncultured Chloroflexota bacterium
ACGGGCAAGCCGGCCTTCGTAAATCTGCACATCGAGACAGGCCTGGCCAATGGAATTAGCCTGCTCCACAATGCCGCCGAGGGCGGGACTCCACTTGTGCTTAGCGCGGGGAATCTGGACATCAGAGAACTTGCCCGGGGCCGCACCGACCTGGCAGAGATGGTTCGGCTATTTACGAAATTCACGGCGGAAGCAACCCACCCGGAGCAGGTTCCTACCACGCTGCGTCGAGCCTTCAACGAGGCCAGAACGCCGCCTACCGGCCCGACCTTCGTGGCGTTCTCGGCCAACTCCCTCGACGACGAGGGTGAGATGGACATATATTCTTCGCCGCAGGGCTACTTCCGGACCGCGCCAGATGCAGCGGCGGTGCAGGCAGCCGCAGACCTTCTGGCGGGCGCCAAACGGCCTGTGATTGTCGTTGGCGACCGGGTGGCGCAGTCCGGCGCGACGGCAGAGGTTGTACGTGTCGCTGAGCTGACCGGCGCCTCCGTCTACTCGTCGTCCTACTCTGAAATGAACTTCCCCTCGACTCACCCCCAGTACCTGAGCGGCATCAAGATTGGTTTCCCTGAGTCCATGGGTGTGCTGGGCGCCGCGGACGTTGTGCTGGCTATCGGCAAGTTGTCTACCGCCTACTACATGTTCTCCGACCCTGCGATGCGGTTTTTCGGTGACGACACCAAGCTCATTCACCTGGATCAGGACGGCGGCCGTGTCGGCAGCAGCCAGCCAACCGATGTCGGAATCATCGCCGATCCAAAGACGGGGCTTGCCATGCTGGCCGAGGCAGTCGAGGCGAACATGTCCGGGTCGGCGCGAGAGGCCGCCAAGGGGCGCGCCGACGATGCCGCGACCATGAAGGCAGCAATGGACGAGGCGGTCGAGAGCCGGCTGAAGGACCGATGGGACATGAACCCCATGTCGGCGGACCGTATGATGGCCGAGATCGCGAAAGTGATGCCCTCGGACTCGATTATCATCAACGACGCCGTGACCTCGGGCGCGGCCCTCCTTAACTCCTTTGACTTTACGGAGCCCGGCAGCATCTTTGGCGGAAGGGGAGGGGCCCTGGGCTGGGGAATGGGCGGAGCGATGGGAGTCAAATTGGCTAACCCCGACAGGCCGGTGGTGGCCATCGCCGGGGACGGTAGCGCCATGATGACGGTGCAGGGCCTGTGGACCGCGGCCAGCGACGGAATCCCCGTTGTCTACGTCGTTTGCAACAACTCCGAGTACCGGATACTCAAGGTGAACATGGACATATACAAGGACCTCGTTCTCAAGCAGCCAGGGGCCGAAAGCCGCTATATGGGCATGGACTTCCCTGTTCGCCCGAACTTCGCCCAGATCGCCGAGGCAATGGGTGTCTATGGGCGCAGGATAGACGACCCCGAGCAGGTCGGCCCAGCGATGACCGACGCGCTAGCTCTGGGCAAGCCCGCCCTTCTGGACATAGTAATCGGAAACCAGTAGGACGGGGCTAGGGTCGAGACCGGAAGGTGGTGCGCTAAGGTTCTTTAACCAGCCCCTAGCCCCCTAGACCCTTCTTCTCCGGCGGAGCAGAGGCGATGCGGCATATCCTCCACGCGGACTTCGACGCCTTCTACACATCGGTAGAGCAGCGCGATAACCCGGCGCTCCGTGGAAAACCAGTCGTCGTGGGCGGCAGTCCAGAGGGCCGCGGTGTGGTTGCCTCCGCCTCTTACGAGGCGCGCCGCTACGGGATCCGCTCCGCGATGCCCATGTACACCGCGTTGCAGCGCTGCCCCAGGGCCATCAGAGTCCCGCCACGGTTTGACCGATACGGTGAGGTCTCGCGTCAGGTAATGGTGATCTTCCGGGAGATCGCGGAGCTGGTCGAGCCCCTCTCGTTGGACGAAGCCTACATGGACGTCACATACGCCGTGACCGCGTCCAATACACCGGAAGACATCGCGGCGCACCTCAGAGCGAGGGTGCTCAGGGAGCTGGGTCTCACCATATCGGTGGGCGTTGCGACCTCTAAGTCGGTGGCCAAGATCGCCTCCGATATGAACAAACCCGACGCCCTCACGGTAGTCCCCCCGGGTGAAGAGCGCGAGTTCCTGGCGCCCCTGGATATCCAAAAACTCCCCGGAATCGGGCCCAAGACCGCGGAGCGCCTCCGAGGCGACGGCGTAAACACCTTGGCGGAGCTAGTCGCGCAGCCCGACACGTGGTGGGCCAAACGGTTCGGGCGAACGGCACACCACATGCGCCGTCTGGCCCTGGGCGAGGACCGTAGCCCCGTTGTGGAGCACCGCGAGAGGAAGTCGGCGAGCGCCGAGACGACGTTATCGACGGACACCGAGGACCCCGATATGCTGCGGGAGCTCGTCGACCGGCTCAGTCAGCGCGTGGCGCGGCAACTGGATAGCACCGGTATCGGCGGGCACACCGTCAAGCTCAAGCTACGCCTGTCGGACTTCACGACATTCACACGCCAGGTAACATTGCCCGCACCCGTAGTCTCCCCCGACGAAATTGCTGTCGCTGCCAGGTCGCTCCTGACCCCAGAGATCCAGCCTGGCAGGAGCTTTCGCCTGGTAGGTGTAGGCGTCTCCGGCTTTGAAGCTAGCGACGAGTTACCACACCAGGCGCGCCTGACAGGGTTCTAGCGAGGGCGTTCTCGACCCAGCTTTCGGAAGTTCTAGCGGCTAGCCTTGGCGCTGAATTCCGTCTTTACCCGGCCGTCTCTCAACCTTCTCCATGGATGTCGCACGCGCCAACCTACGTATTCACCTGTATATGACACCGTGGTAGGACGATATAGGTGTGGGCAACGCTAGAGGGAGGTGCAACTATGAGTGAGGAGATGGTAATTGGCATGGACGCGATGTATATAGGTCTGTTCAACGGCATGGTTCTAGGGCTTTTCGCATTGTTGCTACTCTGGTGAGCATGTGAGGTTGCCGAGGGAATCACTTCCAAGGGTACGCCGTCGGAATTTGACCTACGCAATGTGATCTCGTAATTGCGCGGCGCGCACCCGAACTACGACTATAGCGGCATGTAGTAGCTGAAGGGCTACGAGTCGTCTTACGTCGTCCCCGCCAATTCGGCGACCAATCCAGGAATATCGAGGGGACTTTGGGCCACTTGATCCGAGGCGGCGATCTTTTCACTGGTCCCATAGCCATAGCTTGTGGCAATGGAGAGGAGGTCATTGTCGTGGGCGGCCTCGATGTCGCCTAGCCGATCGCCGATCACCACCGCTGGCCGACCATCCAGCTCCACAAGGATGCTCATGATCATGGCTGGCTTGGTGTCCGATGCACTAATCCGGTTCCCCTATGTGTTTAGGAACCGTATTAGATTCTGGGACTCGACGACCCGGCGAACATACTCCGTGGGGCCGTTCGTGCACAGAGCGATCTGGTACCCGACTGACCGTAGTCCCGTCAGAATGTCCTGAACCCCTACGTACGAATGTCCGTAAGTTGCGATGAGGCCCAGCTCCCGTCTCTCGATCTCTGCGAACAGGCCGGCGGCCAACTCCTCAGGACTGCGTTCGTGGGCCCATGAACGCAGGTTATCCAGGGGTGTCCCGATAAGGGGTAGTATCGAGTCGCGTGACGGCGCCGGCAAGCCATAGTCGGTAAAGCTGCTCTGAACTGAGGGCACGGTAACCGATTCCGTTCGGAAAAGGGCACCATTGAGATCGAATATCAGTCGTCCAATCGCGCTCAAATACCGTCCTTGCTCGATCCGAAAAGAACCCTCACCTCAATCCTCTCCCTAGGGAGGGAGAAGGTTAGGATGAGGGTGTTCTCTCCTACTACCCATCTGCCCGTGCTACCTCAGAGGCGAATCCACGTATCTTGATCGGATCCTTGTCGCCATCGTTCTCGACGCCGCTCGACACATCGACCCCCCATGGACTCACTTTTGCGATAGCCCGCGCAACGTTGTCCGGCGTGAGCCCTCCTGCCAGCATTATGGGGAAGCGCTCAGCCACCTCTCGGGCGATGTCCCAGTCGAAGGTGAGGCCCGTCCCTCCCAGCGCACCCTTCTCGTACTTGTCCAGCATGGCGGTGTGACCGGCTTCTACTACCGTTTTCACACTGGCCAACGTGTCGCCCAGAGAATCGTCCCGGACCTTTATTTGCTTGATCACGTCTGCTTCAACGCGTGCCCAGTATTCGGGTGGCTCGTCACCGCAAAGCTGCACCATATCCAGGCCGCACCTCCGCACGATATTGTTTACGTCGTCGAGGGGCTGGTTCGCAAATAGACCCACGAGTCGAGGGCCTTTGCTGCCTGGTTTGGCACGTACCGCAGCAACGATTTCGAGAGCACGTTCCGGTGTGATTTCCCGCCTGACGCCTGGCACGAAAACCATCCCGATGAAATTGGCCCCCGATTCCACCGCTACCTGGGCGTTGGCCGGATCCCGCAGACCGCATATCTTGAACCTTGTCACAGCAGCCCCCTCAGCCTCTCACCGGGATCGGCCGCAGTGACCAGCGCCTCGCCAATGAGCACAGCGTGGGCGCCCACGCGGCCCACGCGACTCACGTCGTCGCGTGTGTTGATCCCGCTCTCGCTCACCACGATCTTGCCCTGTGGCACCATCGGGGCGAGCCGCTCCGTTACTGACAGGTCGGTGACGAACGTGTGAAGATTTCGATTGTTGATGCCCACGATCTCGGCCCCGGCCTCCAGCGCGATCTGAAGTTCGCTCTCGTCGTGCACCTCGACAAGGCACTGCATCCACAACTCCCCGGCCACCGAAATGAGTTCCCCAATCTTGGTCGCCGTGATTACGCTAACGATCAGCAAGATGGCGTCGGCGCCGTACGCCCGGGCCTCGTAGACCTGATATGGGTCTACGATGAACTCCTTGCGAAGGATCGGAATTCCATGAGGAGTCAGCGTACGGCGCACCTCTGCAAGGTGCTGCACGCTGCCCTGGAAGTAGTCGGCATCGGTGAGGACCGAGACTGCCGCTGCGCCGTTCGTGGCGTAGGCCTCTGCGAGGGCGGTCGGGTCGAAGTCCGGCCTCAGCAGTCCCTTCGACGGCGAGGCCTTCTTGACCTCCGCGATGACTCGCACCTCGTCGCCCATCAGCGCGCCGGCAAGATTGAGAGGCGCCGGGTGGCCATCCTCATCGATCCGTTGCCGGAGCTCCGATAGCGGACAGTCGAGCTTCAGTTGCTCGACTTCGCGGCGCTTGTTGGCGACTATTTTTTTGAGTATGTCTGGCGTGCCCGGCTTCGCCATCCTCAAGCCCCCTTCGCGCCGAATAGACTGGAAAGCCCCGCCACATTCTGGATGATGGCCAACGATTCGTATCCATCGAACTCGCGCGCCTCGGTCACGCCGGATAGCACGGCCACGAAATCCATCCAGGCCCGCTGGGCTGCCTCTGCATCTACCAGGCTGTCGCCCACATAGAGCGATCTTTCTGGCGCTACCCCGATGGCGTCCAAAACCTTGAGCAGGCCTTTGGGATGCGGCTTGAATTTGGTCACATTTCTGCCGCCGACGATTGCGCGAAAGCAGTTCAACAGATCCTCCCTGCGCAGGATTTGCTCAATGTGTATACTGCCTTTGGAGGACAAAATGCCGAGCTTTGAATGGCTGCTCAAGTCTTCAAGAGCTGCCGATGCATGCTCTAGTATTACCGTTCCATCAACCATGACGAGTTCGGCGTACTCTTGAAATAGGCTCAGAAAATCGTCCCCTTTACCATCCCCGTTTTCACCCGCCAACACATCGAATGTGTGGTACAGGTCGTACCCGATGAGGCGGCGCACGGCCTGCGGTTCGGCTTCAGGCAATCCCAACTTGTGCAAGGCGTAATTGACACACGCGATGACCGGTGTCGACGAATCCGCGAGGGTGTAGCCGAAGTCGAAAATAATTGTGTGGGCTGCTGGATCATGCACTCCTATCCTATCTTCTGACTTAGCGCCACGAGAGCGTCGAGCTTGCCGAGTGCCGCGCCGCTGTCAATGGACTCGGCTGCCAGTGCGACGCCGTCGGACAGCGTTGCGGTCTTGTCCGCCGCCAGAAGAGCTCCGGCCGAGTTGGCCAGCACCATCCTGCGCTCCGGACCCGCTGCTCCACTCAACACGTCGCGTACCTTCTGCGCACCCTCTTGGGCATCGGCGATGCCAATGTCCGCGTTGTCCACGCGCTCCAGCCCCAGTTCCTCCGGCGTGACGGTATAGGTCGAAATCTTACCGTCCCGCAGCTCCCACACGTCGGTGGAGTCGCTGAGCGTGATCTCGTCCAGGCCGTCCCAGCCGTGCACCACTACCGCGTGAGTGCTGCCCAGTGTCGCCAGAACCGAGGCCATCGTCTCTGCAACGCCAGGGTCAGCGACTCCAATGAG
>CAJWER010000177.1 GCA_913030785.1 uncultured Chloroflexota bacterium
TTCGTTCTGCGCCAAAGGACCTTCGAGGAACCTCTACTCCCTGGCATCATGTTCCGGGCGGCGGCCTTCAGCGCGGCGAATGCGACCCACCTCCTGGTGGGTGGCGCACTCATCATCGCGATGGTGACGATACCGCTCATGGCGAACACGGTAATGGGGCTCTCACCCCTCGACGGCGGGTTGTGGCTCATGCGGCTCACGGCGGCTATGCCAGTCGGGGCGGTACTGGGGGGGCTCGCCAGCCAGCGGATGAACTACCGCGTCCCGACCTTTGCGGGTCTACTGCTTACCTCACTTGGTTTCTTGCTGATGGCGCAATGGGACTTGCAGCTTTCCGACCCGGAACTGACCATCCACCTCGCCCTGACCGGGATGGGATTTGGTCTGCTGATCGCACCGATTGGTCTGGCCGCCACTGAGTCGGTCGGGGAGGATAACAGGGGAACTGCAGCGGCATTTATTACCGCGAACAGGATGGTCGGGATGACACTCGGTCTAGCAGCGCTCACCGCCTGGGGCTCTGGCCGATTCGTAGGGCTGGTGGATGGATTTCGGTTTCCATTGCAGTTACAGGGCGAGACCGTCCCCCAGTACACCGAGAGGCTTGTTCAGTATGAGGCCCAGGTTGAAGGTGCCGGGATGACTGTGTTCAACGAATTTTTCGTGATCGCGATGGTAGTATGTCTCATTGCCCTCGTACCGGTGGCGCTGATGTACTGGCGTCGAGGTCGGCCACTTCCGACCTGAATCTGCCACAACAGCGCGTGCATCCAACCCACAGCCGATTCAGGGTATGGGAGGGGTGAGCATGGCGTCCAAGGGTAGGGCCGGGCAGCGTAAGTCCCGGGCATCGAAAAGACGAACGAGCGGCAAGCGGGCTGCACCGGGCTGGCAGAGGTACACGGCGCCGATCATGATGGGCGCCGGTGTTGGGCTGGTAGTGCTGCTGGCCGTGATCGCCTTCACCGCATCGGAGCAGGAATTGGCCGAGGCGTCGGATTTCGAATTCGAGGTCTACCAGGGCCAAGAGACAATAGGCGGCCCGACCGTCAACTTCGAAGAAGTGCTTGCCATCGGCAAGCCGACGGTGCTGAATTTCTGGGCTGGCAATTGTCCGCCGTGCCGTGCGGAGATGCCCGACCTGCAGCGTGCCTACGACGCCTTCCAGGACGAGATAACGTTCCTGGGACTCGATGTCGGCGCGTACACGGGACTCGGGTCGAGGAGGAGCGGCCTGGCGCTGCTCAATGAGCTAAACGTCTCATATCCTGCGGGAGAGCCTCCGACCAGACGACCGGTGAACAACTACAACGTGAACGCGATGCCCACGACGGTCTTCTTCGACGCCAACGGTGAGGTTTTTCGTAGGTGGGAAGGACTGATCAGTGGGCCTCAGCTCAACGCAATTCTCCAGGAGATGGTTCAGTAGTCCGCGGGGCTAGTCGAACCAGCTGAGCCAGCCACTCCAATCGTGCACGATCCGTGCTAGCGCGTTGTATCCATTGGCCCCTGGGTGCGCCCCGTCTCCGACCGCGATCTCGCCCATCCATGCTTCCGACGCGAGCAACCGGTCGAACACGTCGGACAGCGCCTTTATCTCGTCCTGCCTGATCTCGTCAGAGATTGGCGATGGACCGACCATGAGCGCCGGACACAGCGTACGGGCCTCACTTACAATTCGCGAGGTGTTCCCAACAGACTGCTCGAAGCTAACTCGCCGCTGTCCGCCTATGACCAGGGTATCGTTGGTGCCAAAGGAGAAAACAATCCTCGGCTCAATGGTGCTATTTGGAGGGTAGAGCCGCCTGCCAGCTTCATCACGCCACCGTGACGCTATATCTGCACTGGTATGCCCTCGAACGCCGAGGTTGTAGTGGGTGACATAGTGTCCTTTGCGGCGGGCGTAGGCACAGATTCGTCCGGTCCACCCAAGGTACTCAGGATCACCGACGCCGTTAACCAGAGAGTCCCCGATGAAGCAGATACGGATGTCGGTCGGATCGCTCTCAGCACCCACCGTGATGTACTCCTGTGGGCCGCTGCTAAGAACTAAACCTTGGAGTACCTCGGCGTTGCGATCTGGGTACCGTCGGGCAGGTCTTCCACAGTAAAGTCCCCGAAGAGCAGGGGGGCCTCCACGGCGAGTACCTCCAGGATCATGAGGGCGAGTTTGCGTATCTCCCAGTCGGCGAAAGCCGCGCCCCGCATCTGAATGAAGTGCCGCCACGCCCTAACATTTGCCGTCACGAAGATCTTCGTCTCGGTGGCGTTGGGTAACACCGCCCTCGCCGCCTGGCGGATGGCCTTCCGTCGGTCCCGCCAGTCTGAAAAAATGTCTTTGGGCAGGACCTCTTCCAAGGCCGTCACCAGTTTTTCATAGCTGGCGGAGGCTGATTCCAGCGCGTCCGTGAGGAGCGCCATGGCCTCTTCGGTACCGTCCCGCCCATCGGCGAGGGCCGGGGGCAGAACGAAGCGACCTTCGGACTCGTCGACGAATCTCTGTGAGCGCTGGCTGTATGCAAATCCGGCACGGTGCCGTACGAGCTCGTGGGTGAGGGCCCGCGACACCCCAGTGATGGCGAAGCCGTAGTTGACGTGCTCGAACACGCTCCCATCACCCTTCGACAGAAGATTGTCGACGAAGTTTGTGATGTCCTTGCGGCCCCGACCGTAGCTCATATAGCACAGGCGCGCGGAGATCTCGACGACTACCGCGGACTCGTCCTTCCCTGCGCGTATGCTCTCGGGAATGGGTGGCACTCCCTCGTCTTCTAGGAAGGCTGCAATGCCCTCCCAGTCGACGCTGGGCCTGGTTACGAGGTAGGCCTTAGGCTCGGAGACGGTCCTCATATGGGTTGGTTTGCCCCCTCGCGTCGACCGGCGTCAAGGACGGCTTCCGAATCGTTGCCTAACCACTCGCGCTCGAACAGCACATCAGTCATACAAGCAGGCTCATCGGGTCTTCGAGCATTTTCTTGACTGCGACCAGGAACTGGGCGGACTCCGCGCCGTCGGTAACGCGATGGTCCGCTGATATTGTCGCGGTCATCATGCTCGCGATCTTGATTTCACCCCCGTCCGCGATGGGCCGAGGGGCCACTGTCCCTACCGCAAGTACGGCGGACTGCGGCGGCTGGATGATGGCTATGAAGCTGGTGACGTCGAACATGCCTAGGTTGCTCACTGCGAAGGTGCCGCCAGTGTACTCTCGCGGGTGCAGTGTGCCCTTGGTCGCTCGCTCCACAAGGTCCTTGCTGGCCTTTGCGATCTCGGCAAGGCTCATGGTTCCGCTTTCCATGATGGCGGGCAGGATCAGGCCTTGCTCACCGGCGATGGCGATACCTATGTTGATCCCATCGTTCATCTGGATACCATCGTCGGTGTAGTAGGAGTTGAGGTTCGGGAACCCCTTCAACGCCTCTGCACACGCTCTGATGATCATGTCGTTGACGCTGACGCGCACGCCCTCGCTTTCGAGGGTTGCGTTGATCTGCTTGCGCAGGTCCATCGCCTTTGTCATGTCGATCTCCGCCGACACGTAGAAGTGGGGCGCTTCCCGCTTGCTCTTCGCCGTCACTCGCGCGATCTGTTGGCGTACACGGGACATCGGCACCAATTCTCCGGCGGCCTCAACTGGCGCCGCAACAGGTGGCGTCGCCACGGGCTTCGGCGGCTCGACAGGGGCTGGTGGCTCCTCGGCCGGCTCCTCAGGTACCACTGCGGGCGCGTCACCTGGCTCGAAGGCGAGCACATCGCCCTTGGTAATCCTGCCGCCAGGGCCGGTGCCCTGGATCTGGCGCAGGTCGATTCCTCGCTCATCGGCGAGTCGACGTGCAACAGGGGATGCCCGGAAACCCCCAGTGGTGTGCGCCTCCGTATCCGCGGCAGCAGCGGGAGGGGGCAGCGGTATGGCGGGCTTCTCCTCGAGTACCTCCTCCGCTGGGGCAGGTTCCGGTGCAGGCGCTGGGGACGCGTCCCCGGTCTCAAAAGCGGAAATGTCCTCGTCGGCATCACCAACGATGGCAATGACCTGGCCGACAGGCACGGTGGCGCCTTCCGCAACGAGGATTTTTCGCAGTAGGCCCGGCTCGGTGGCCTCGAATTCGACGACAGCCTTATCGGTCTCGATCTCGGCGAGTGCATCGCCGATGTTGACCTCGGATCCCTCGGTCATGAGCCAGCGAACTACGGTGCCTTCCAGCATGTCGTAGCCCATCTGGGGCATGGTTAGTTGTGTAGCCAGGATTCACCCTCCCTTGATCCGCGCTCGGCGCAATGCCAAGTGCCGGGTTCAACTATATTCCGTATATCTCTTCGATTGTGCTGACGATTCGTGCCGCGTTCGGAAGTGCCGAGGCCTCCAGCGTCCCGTTGTAGGGCGCGGGAACCTCCAGGCCTGCCACACGGCCTACGGGGCCGTCGAGGGAATCAAAGGCACTTTCCTGGATCATGCTGACAATTTCCGCTCCAAATCCGCCACTCCGCCACGCCTCATCGACTACGATGGCTCGGTTGGTCTTCTCGACCGAAGTTAGCACGGTCGCAGTATCCAGCGGACGGAGCGTGCGAAGGTCGATTACTTCCGCCTCCACTCCCTTTTTCTCCAATATGGCAGCCGCCTCGAGCGCGGTGTGGACCCCGCGCGAGTAGGCTACGAGGGTTACGTCGTCGCCGGCCCGCTTGACCTTCGCTTGTCCGAAGGGTATCGCGTAGTGGTCGTCGGGGACGTCACCGCGCACCTGATACAAGCGCGCATGCTCCGCAAAGATTACCGGGTCTTCGTCGGCGACGGCTGTTCGTAGCAGGCCCAGGGCATCGTAGGGGTCGGACGGGACCGCCACCTTCAGTCCTGGAACCGATGCGAACCATCCTTCAAGACTCTGGGAGTGTGTGGCGCCGAGTTGTGCGCCACCGCCCGTTACGGTCCTGATGACTATGGGTACCTGTATCTGGCCGTTGGACATGTAGCGTAGCTTCGCCGCGTGGTTCACAACCATGTCCATGGCCAGGAGGAGGAAGTTGATCGTCATGATCTCGACGACGGGCCTCAGGCCCGCCATCGCAGCCCCGACCGCGGCACCCACGACAACCCCTTCCGAAATTGGGGTGTCCCTGATCCGTTCGTGGCCGTACTTCTCCAGCATTCCTTTGGTGACAGCATATGGCCCCTGGTAACTTCCAATGTCCTCCCCCATGAGGAAGACTCGCTCGTCTGTATCCAGCGCCTCCGTGAGGCCCCTGGTGACGGCGTCTCTGAGGGTTATTTCACCCATAGATTGCTCCACCTATGGTCGCGGGCACCATCAGCCGTACACGTTCTCGAAGAGGGCCTCAGGGCCCGGCTCGTCACTTTGTTCTGCGAATGCGATGGCTTCAGAGACGGCCGCATCAACCCGCTCGCCAATCCGGGTGATCTGGCCATCGTCGATGAGGCCGTCCACAAGGGCAGCCTCTCTGAAGGTGTCGATCGGATCGCGAATTCGCCACTGGTCGATTTCGTCCGATTCGCGGTATTCCTGCGGGTCTTGTAGCGAATGTCCGACAAATCTATAGGTCATCGCCTCAAGGAACACGGGACCTTCGCCCGCTCGGACGCGCTCCAACGCCTCGCTAAACGAGTCGCGCACCGCAACGACATCCATGCCATCGATCTGCGCTGCGGGAATTTTATAGGCGTCGGCGGCCAGATAGATGTCCTTGCCCCCTGCCCTCGTACGCTCAATGTGGGTCCCCATCCCGTACAGGTTGTTCTCTAACAAGAAAACTATCGGCAGCTTCCAGAGCGATGCCAGATTCAGGGTCTCATGGAAAGAGCCCTCGTTCACAGCACCATCTCCGAAAACGCAGAGGACGGCGCGATCTTCGTTCCTGTACTTGATGGCCAGGGCCAGCCCCGCCGCCAATGGCATCTGTCCGCCTACTATGGCGTGGCCTCCCATGAACCCCTTCGATACATCGAAGATATGCATGGAGCCGCCCTTGCCGCCGCTGGTTCCTGTGACCTTGCCCATCAACTCCGCCATGATCAGGTTGGGGTGCACTCCCCGGGCAAGTGCGTGACCGTGGTCACGGTAGTGAGTGATTATGTAGTCGTCGTCTCGAAGTGAAGATATGGCCCCAACGGCGATGGCTTCCTCTCCGATGTATAGGTGAAGGAAGCCGTGGATTTTGCCCTGCATGTACAGGCGACCGCTCTGCTCCTCGAAGCGGCGTATGAGCAGCATCTTTTCGTATAGCTGAACTATCTGGCCATTGTCCAGATCCATCGCTTATCCCGCACGTGGACGGTAAAGGTGGATGGCCTCGCCATCCGCGTCCAGGGCGGCCTCCTTGATGGTCTCTGAGATCGTGGG
>CAJWER010000178.1 GCA_913030785.1 uncultured Chloroflexota bacterium
CCTACTGGTATGTCTGCAGCTGCATCCGCGTTGGGGACGCGGTTCCCGATGATAGCGGCAAGCCTCTCGCGAGCCTCGTTGCCGATGTATTCTGGATCAGTAACGATGGCGCTCTCCAGGGCGTGGCCGCAGGCGCAGCTACGCTCGGTCGGCAGCTCCGAAGCGACTTCGCGCATGACGAGCCTGGAGCTTGCAACGTTTCGTCGTAGGTTGGCAATGATCAGGTCCACCGAAACATCGTCCTCCGTCTGGTGCCAGGTGTCGAAGTCCGTGACCAGTGCCAGGGTCGCGTAGCACATCTCCGCCTCCCGGGCGAGTTTGGCCTCTGGCAGGGCGGTCATGCCGATTATATCGGCCCCGAATGATCTGTATAGCTCCGACTCCGCTCTTGTGGAGAACTGCGGCCCTTCAATGACGACGCAGGTTCCTCCCACGTGGGTCGTGGCCTGTTTTCCCGCTGCACCGGCGAGCACAGAGCTGATCTCCAGACAGAACGGATCGGAGAATGCGATGTGGGCGACGATGCCGTTCCCAAAGAATGTGCTGGTGCGGTTTCTGGTCCGGTCGATAATCTGATCCGGTATAAGCATGTCCAGGGGGCGTATGTGGTCGCGAAGGCTGCCAACCGCACTGACCGACACGATTCGCTCGACGCCGAGCGTCTTAAGGGCGTAGATGTTCGCCATGGCAGGTATCTCGGTCGGCGACAGCCTGTGTCCCCTACCATGTCGCGGCAGAAAAGCTGCAGTGACTCCGTCCACGGAACCTATTGCAATGGAGTCGCTGGGTGGGCCGAACGGTGTATCCACTTCGACGTGGCGAACGTCCGAAAGGCCATCCATCTCGTAGAGGCCAGATCCGCCGATAAATGCGATGCGCGGATCAGCCACGAAGTGCCTCCATCGTGGCGGCGATCGCCGGACCGTATGGCGCCCTAAGGACTTTTTGTTCGGTGACTATTGCGGTGACATATTTACTGGGGGTCACGTCGAAGGCCGGGTTCAGCGCAGCTACGCCCTCCGCAGCGATACGTGTACCTCCCAGATGCGTTACCTCGCTTGCCTCGCGCTCTTCAATCGGGATTGCATCGCCGTTTGGCAGATCGGTGTCGATGGTGCTTGTAGGTGCGGCAACGTAGAAGGGCACGCCGTTCTCCCTGGCAAGAACCGCCAAGGAGTAGGTTCCGATCTTATTTGCGACATCGCCATTGGCGGCTATCCGGTCCGCTCCGACGACCACGGATTGGACCTCTCCACGGCGCATGAGCTGTCCCGCTGCGGAGTCAGGAAGGAGAGTGGCGTCGATACCATCGTGTGCTAGCTCCCAGGCTGTGAGCCGCGAGCCCTGCAACAGTGGTCGCGTCTCGGTTGCGAACACCCGCGAAAGCTTGCCATCTGTCCATGCGCTTCGAATAACGCCCAGGGCGGTGCCGTATCCTGCGGTGGCCAGGGCGCCAGCGTTGCAATGGGTAAGGATCGCTCCATGTGACTGCAAAAGCCCGGCCCCGAGGCGGCCAATAGCCATGTTCGCCGACTCGTCCTCCATCTGGATACGAACCGCCTCCTCAACAACGGTGGTAACAGCGACACCAGGTGTCTTTGCACTGCGCGCTTTGGCCAGCACCCGCCTGACCGCCCAGCCCAGGTTGGCTCCGGTGGGCCTCGCCCTGGCAATTAAGCCTGCAGCTGCTGCTAGGCGGGCCGCAAACACGTCCAATGGCTGGTTCGCCAACTCTTTCGCAGCCAGTACGACCGCGTATGCCCCCGCGATACCTATCGCTGGGGCACCTCTGACACGCATATCTCGGATGGCTTCGACTATCTCACGATAGTCGGATATTTCCAGCCAGACCTCTTCGGCAGGGAGCCGCGTCTGATCGAGGAGTAACAACAGCCCCTCGCTCCACTTGAGCGGCTTCAGCGATGTGGCTTCAGAAGTGACCATTTTTCGCGTTACGGTACTCTCGATAGTAGTTAGGGCGACTGGGAAACCTACATACCGCGCGTTCCAAAAAAAAACTTCTCATGGCGAGAGAAGCTGAAGTCAGATGTCTGACTCTCATCTTCTCGAGCACGATACGCTCGACGGAGTTGGCACCGTTTCGGGACCCAAGGGCGATCCGATCGGTTGCCGGGCTTCGAAGGGCCGGTCCCTCAGCCTCTCTAGATAAGAGTTGGGTCTATTTGGATGTGTCGATTAACAGGGTAAATCGTACTATTCGTCCCTAATTGGTGTCAAGTGAAAACGTAGTCTTTCGGAGTGGGGAATGCCTGGATGCGATTGGTCCCGACCCCGTACTCGGAGGGAATTCGTTGCGGTCGGGAGCATGGCTTGGGGTACGCTACCGTCACACAATCGGTAGAGGAGCAGACATAATCATCGGTAGCTACGCGATGGATGGCGGGTCTGCGCCTATCGATCATCTCTATCTGCCTGGGTCCGACTAGCCGCCGACGCACCAGTACTGAAGCTCCGACTGCGAAGTCGGATGGTAAGCGTAGGAGAGCCCGGTGAACCCAAGTCCTCCGTGGAACTCGTTTTGCGGAGGCTCGGTCTTGGACAGCTGGTAGAGATGGGATGTCACCTCACGGTCGTCTTCTTTTGAAAAGACCGACACCTTCAGAAATCTCCCTTCACCGGAGAACTCGCCGTCGAAGTAGATCACAGCGAAGCGGAGGTCGCCTAGATCGGCGCTCTTCATATTCTCTTCGGACGAAAGCTCCAGCGTCTGTTTCAGTTCGATTCCTACAGCCACTGATGACCGATACGCGGTGTGTCATTCAACGGCGAGAAAGACGACCTCGCCGACCGAGATTTGATCGAGATCGGAGTCCGCGGCCGGACGGTCATCAGGCTCCGATTGGCCACACGCGAGCACCACGACCAACAACGCAGTCGCGAATCGACCAAGCCAAAGGCCTCTAGTGATTGGTCCCTGCTTGGTTAGGCACCGTCGGATACCGCGCCGATGCGTTCACCACGTCCAAATACGATCAATGTGAGCACCTGGGGAGGACTACTCTCTCCAGGACGCTGATGCAGTCTAGTCCAGGGGCGGACTAGACTGCACGCTCATTCCGGAGGAATACTATGCCAGCGCCGACTCCGGCACCGGCCATCCCACTCCGATGAGCACCTCTCGCAGCTTGTCCATCTCCTCGTCGGTGAGGGGCTGAGACGGCGGTCGCATCGAACCGACCGGTCGGCCCATGATAGCCATGGCGGCCTTCTTAAGCCTCGCCGCTCCGCCGGAGTTGGCGAGGACCGTGCTGCTGAACTCTCTCGTCGGCACTGCGACCTTGTCCCAGGCCGCCTGTCCCTCATCAAACTTGCCCGCCTCAAAAAACTCCAGTAGCTCCAATTCGTGCTGCGGGTACGCCGGCGCCAGGTGATCCAGGAACCCCTGGCCACCGTTCTTGTAGCAGCGCCCGGGCTGGTTCGAGTTGTCGAATATGTTGAAGTCGTCCACAAGCTCCTTCATAGACTCGTAGGGCACGTCCGCTGGGGAGTTCCACTTGATGGCGACGATGTGCTCCAGGCCCGCCATCCGTTTGAAAGTCTCGATCTCAATGCGGCTATGTGGCATCCAGTGGGCGTGGTAGATCATTACGCCGATCTCTATGGCATTCGAGACCGCCTCGTAGTACCGGACGATGTCGTCCTGGGTCGGCAGATTCTCGTACGGAGGCACGATCTGGAGACCAACGGCTCCCAGGTCCTGGGCGATCTTGGCGTCTTCGATTGTCCTCAGCGTGTCCTTGCCGTGCACACATGAGATCACCGGCACGCGGCCATTTGCGGTTTCCACCGCCGTCTTGACCACCTGCGGCCACTCAGCTTCTGTCATCGACGTCAGCTCGCCCATGACGGACGCGACCTTCAGCACAGCCTTGCCCTTCACCAGCCCGCTGTCGACCCAGTACTCCACGTCCCGGGCCATGGCATCCAGATTCAGCTCCAAGTCGTCGTCGAAAGGTGTCACCGTCACGACGATTAGGCCTCGAATAATGTCCCTTAGCTCTTGCCTATTCATAGCAACCCCCATCGCTTTCTCTGAACATATCCGCCTGTCGCGCCGATTATGGAACATGTCGTCAGATTCGCCAACCCCAAAAGGGTGCTGTTTTTGCCAGGGAAGAAGAAAAACGGAGAAATAGGTTTCTGAAGAACGGCCTCAGACTCCCCTCCCCCACTCGCTAACGTGGACACGGTTTGGTCGTGTTGCACTACAACGTCGTGTCATACTGAGGAGGCCCCGATGAAGTTTCTGGTATAAGAGCCACGCACTTGGTGATTGACAAGGAAGACCCCACATCCCCAGACTCTTCGCATCCGCTCAGGGTGACATGGTGGCTGGATTGGTTGCATTCCTAGGCCCTCACTCCGTCACATCTTTGGTTGACACGAATCGGTTTGCGTGAATATACTGTGGTTTAGTCAACTAAATAGTAAGGCTACGAACAGGAGTAGTAAGTCTCCAGCGAGGCCCAGAGAGCCGGGTAAGGTGTGAACCGGCGCCTGCGCAGAGACTGAATGGACCTGGGAGCCTCCACCCCGATAGCTGCACCCAAACGGGAACAGCCGTAGGCGTGGACGGAGAGGGCACCGTTACCATGGCCTAGGGCATCGAGGACATGAGCCTCCGTGCCTGACCAGAGATGCCGCTGGTCGAGCCTGCTATAGGCTGGTCGGTGGCGAACTAGGGTGGCACCACGGATCAAACCCGTCCCTTTACGAGGACGGGTTTTTTGCGTTCAATGGGGTACGTGCTGCGGTGGCTTAGGTGCTCCGAGAGGGGCCAGGGCATCACCCTCACCTCAATCCTCTCCCTGAGGGAAGAGGATGCGGGAGTGGGGCCATACCGCGACTGATCAATGGACTTCGGGGAGGGATGAAAGGGGTGTGCAGAGGGGCGGAGCCCTTCTGCCGGGAGTGTGATGGTGTCCCTCACATATATTCTTTTTTCAAAGAGCGTTGGTGAGGTGGCCGCACGGATACCTCGTAGGACGGGTGGCCTGACAAAGGAGATGGCACATGCAGACTGTGGAAACGACCGAAGACGTTGCGTCATCGGAGACCGGGAGGCGGCGCGTGTTCAGCGGTATCCAACCCTCCGGAGACCTGCAACTGGGGAACTACCTGGGGGCGATGAAACGATGGTATGAGGAGCAGGGCGAGAAGGAGAACTTCTTCTGTATCGTCGATCTCCACGCCATAACAGTGCACCAGGACCCGGCCGAACTCCGGCGCCTGACGCGGGCAGTTGCCGCCATGAATATCGCCGCCGGGCTCGATACGTCGGTGAGCACGCTCTTTATCCAGAGCCACGTCAGCACCCACACGGAGGCGTGCTGGCTGCTGAACTGCGTCACCCCGCTCGGATGGCTCGAACGAATGACGCAGTACAAGGATAAATCGGCAAAGCAGGAGAGCGTATCGGCCGGACTCTTGGACTATCCGGTGCTGATGGCCGGCGATATCCTTCTGTACGACACACACGAGGTTCCGGTCGGTGACGACCAGAAGCAGCACGTGGAGCTGGCCCGGGACATTGCGCAGCGCTTCAACCACCTGTATGGCGACACCTTTGTTGTGCCAGAGCCGATGATAGCAAAGTCCGGTGCACGCATCATGGGATTCAACGACCCCACGGTGAAGATGTCCAAGGCCTATTCCCACATTCCGGGACACGCGGTCAAAATGCTGGATGAGCCGGACGATATCAAGCGCACCATCATGCGTGCGGTTACAGATTCCGGCAGGGAGATACGTTTCTCGTCGGACCCTGAGAAGGCTGGCGTGAACAACCTGCTCGAGATCTACAAGGTGATCACAGGCAAGGATGAGCGGCAGGTCGAGGCCGACTTCGAGGATGCGCGGGGCTACGGCGATCTCAAGAAGCGGCTTGTTGAGGTGATGGTCGAGACCCTCAGGCCGATACGTGAGCGATACAACGACCTGATGACAGATCTCGGGGAGCTGGACCGCTTGCTGGCAGCCGGGGCCGCAAGGGCCGAAGTGGTCAGCGGACCGAAGCTCAAGCAGATGAAGGAGGCCATGGGCCTGGTGCTGCCATAGGTGCTGCGGTGCTGCGCACGCTTAGTTGGGTTGGGTGTGGAGCCGCCCGGTTCCAGTGAGCCGTGGTGGCAATACCGGTGGTTCGACAGGCTTCCCATGAACGGATCCACATCACAGGTGTTCTTGTCTCCGGTGGGTGTGTAGAGGGGCGCAGCCCCTTTGCCGGGAGTGTGAGGGTGCCCCTCACATACATATTTTTCTTTTTTTTG
>CAJWER010000179.1 GCA_913030785.1 uncultured Chloroflexota bacterium
AAGCGTAGAGCAAGGATTTGTTTTACAAAATCCTAACTCCGCGTCCTTTGCGCCCTCTGCGGTAAAACTCTTAGCCCGTAGCGTGCTGCGCTGCCAGGCGGCCGAAGACGAGGCCCAGGCACAGGCCGCCGCCGTACTTCTCGTTGAATATGCCGCCGCCGTCCGCGCCCACCGCATACAACCCTGGCATGGGGATATCGCGGCGGTCGATTACCTGGGCGTCTGCGTTGATTTTCAGGCCACCCAGCGTGAATGTGACGCCAGGCGTCACCCCCAGGGCGTACAACGGCGCCTTTAGCACCGGTTCGGCATGGTCTCCTCTAGGGATGCGCAGGTGCTGAGGCCTCCCTGCGGCAACCGCCTCGTTGTACTGCCGCACCGTCTCCAGGACGCCCGGCGCGTATACCCCCCAGTCCTGCATGATCTCGGCTAGCTCCTCGATGGTATCCGCCGTGGCAGCCGGGGCGCCCATCGCCTTGGACTTGTAGAACTTGTCGGAAACGCGGTCGCCAACCCCTTTCACGATGCCGTGCTGAGAGTACACGTCGTGGTCATAGATCATGTACGCCAGCGCCTCCGACTCCAGGGCTGTGGCCTGGGCATTCATCTCGTCGCCCTCCGACTCGTCGGTGAAGCGCTCGCCCCGCTGGTTCACCAGGACAGCATGTGTGCTGAAGTACTGGGTAACGGCAACAAAGTCCTCAGGAGGCACAACCGCGGGAGGCGCAGGAAGCAGGTGGCCGTAGAACGAGGCCATGGAGCCAGAGGTCGATGCACCCGCATCAATGCCAAGCATCAGCCCATCGCCAACGCTCCGAGGATTGGCCCGCCGGATCAGCCGGTCGGCCCACCGTCCAAAGTACCGCGTGAGCATCTCCGAGCTGCCCTGGAAGCCGCCCGTCGCCAGGATCGTGGCGTCCGCGCGGAAGGTCGCCAGGCCATCCAACGTGCGTGCCGTAACTCCCTGGACCTCGCCATGCTCGCCGATAATCAGCTTCAGGGCTGACGTATCGACATGGAGCGTGCCTCCCTTGCTCAGGAACAGATCGCGCATGTGAGCGGCAAACTGGGACGTGCCTGGGTCCATCTCTACGACCCACCGCTCAACTTCGTTGTAGGCCGGGACAGGGATGTTCGTAACAGGGGCCTCGATGCTTTCGAGCCACTCGACAGAGTCAGTGAAATTCTCGACCAGGGCGCGGCACAGATCGGGGTTGCCCCTGGGCACCAGCTTGCGTATGCCCTCGTAGGTCTTCGCGCACCAGATCCCGCCACCGGACATTACCATCGTCCCGCCGACCTGGCTCCCCTTCTCAATCATCGTGACGTCTGCACCCAGTTCCTGGGCTCTGACAGCCGCCACCAGCCCGCCCATGCCGGCGCCAACAACCAGGACGCTGCACTTTTCTGTTTCGCTCATAGCCACGTCTCCTAAGCTAGTTATCTGTACCGATTGATGTACACCCGCCAGCGCCGCAGTGTCAATAGCGCCCGTGGCGCCTCGTTGACACACAATCGAGCGAACACTACACTCGCGTCCTACAGCCAGCGCCGCTTACCAAAGGGAGGCCCCATGAGCACCGTATTCGACGCCCACGGCCACTTGTTTCCACCCCTGGCCGAGGACCGGGGTTTTATGAAGGCTCGCCTCGCCGAGCACCAGTACCACGTGCGGTTTCACCGCCAGGGCATTCGGCGCACCCGCGACGATGCGAGGATATCCGAGCCGCTACTACTGGGCGAGAAGGACGGGATAACATGGCTGCCAGACGTCAATTTCCAAATAGGCAAGTTCGGTCGAGTGGAGTTCACTCACGAGGGCGAAGACTACTACATACAGTGGATGTCGCCTGTGCTTCAGGACATGTCGTCGCCCCCAGAGCTTGTCGTACGGCAGATGGACTACGCCGGGGTCGACAGGGCTGTCATACAGCACGACCGCATCTATGGCCACCTCGACGACTTCCTGGCGGAGTGCCTTCGCAAGTATCCGGACCGATTCACCATCCTGGCCCAGGTCAACGAGTGGATCGGCGGCCAGCCTGACCAGCTCGCCCGGCTGAGGCACGAGGTCGAGGATCTCGGCTTTTCGGGTCTCTATTTCTCCACAGGCGGCTTTCTCCACGACGACTTTAGGTCAAACATCAACGATGCCGCTTTGGAGCCGCTGTGGAAGTTGGTGGAAGAACTTGGCATTCCTATCCACTGGTATGCGGCGCGTCTCAAACGTGACCAGATGGCGACCTACATGGCGGAGCTTGCCGAGATGACGGAGTGGGCCACCACCCACCCTGGCATCGCCAGCGTCCTGACCCATGGCCTCAACAACATCAGCACAAACATGGGCAAACCAGACCGATTTACGGTGTTGCCCGAGATGGTTGCGCTGCTACAGAAGCCCGGCTGGCACGTGGAGCTAATGTTGCATCTGATGTACGCCGACGCCGAATTCCCACCGTATGCTCCGGAGCTGGAGACGGTGATCGAGACGCTCGTGAACGAGGTCGGCGCGGACCGGCTGCTCTGGGGCTCCGACTCGCCGGCATGCGACCGTACACTCACCTGCAAGCAGTCTATGCTGCTTTTCCAGACCCGCTGCCCATTCCTGACCGACGAGCAGAGGGCTGCCATCCTCGGCGAGAACCTGGCCCGTCTGTATCCTGCCGGATAATAGCAGTGTAAGAACGTAATTAATCCACATCGTTTGGGATGTGGTCGAATGCGCCGTGCTGAGACAACTTTGATAGGGAAACTTCCAATGGTTCCAACCTGGACAAACCTGAGTCTCTGAAGCGACACGGCATCCCGCCGTGGGTTTGATCCGTTGGAGATGATCTAGGCGACGCATAACATATGGCGTGACGCTATCAAGAGCCTCCCTAGCTGGGAGGCTCTTTTTTGTGTGTGGCAACACTAGGTCTGGCAAGAATCTGAGGAAATCTCCATCATGCTGAAAGTGTTTTGGCGAATAACCAAATATGCCATTAGGCAACAAGTGGCTCTTTCTTGTGGCCTACGTGTCTATGGCCGGCGGCATCGTCTCGCTGCTGGTCATCCCCCGCTTGTACGCCGTCACCAATGGGCGTGTCATGATCCACGGGCACGACGTTCGCGAGGTTACGCTGCACTCTTTGCGCGGCAACGTGGGGATCGTCCTGCAAGATTCCTTCGCCTTCGCCTCTTCCATCAGCGACAACATCGGCTACGGGCTAGACAATCCACCCATCGAAGACGTCATCGCGGCTGCCAAGGTAGCCCAGTTCCACGACTTCGTTTCGAGGCTCCCGGATGGGTACGACACCAAGATCCTGGAGAGAGGCAGCGACCTCAGTGTCGGGCAGCGCCAGCTAATCAGCTTCGCCCGGGCTTTGGTCGCCGATTCACTCATCCTGATCCTCGACGAGGCGACGGCCAACATAGATACCGAAAGCGAAATCATCATCCAGGAAGCGCTCCGCAAGCTTCTAAAGGACCGCACTGCGCTGGTGGTAGCACATAGGCTCTCCACGCTACGAAGCGCGAACCGCATCGTAGCGCTGGAGAACGGGAAGATCGTCGAGCAAGGCACCCACGATCAACTTGTCGCCAACGAGGGGTTGTAGTATCGACTACTGTCCTACAGTGACACGGCCGAAGAAAGCCAATCAGGTGGCAGGCAGGATTAGGGCGATGCCTTGGCGATCTTGTCTCTTGGAGTGACAGACACGTCAACAATTCGGTAATCTATTGATTACTGCTAAATTACCCCACGTATTGAAAAGGGACCATCGACGAGGAGGAATAGTTGGCCTACGACACCGACGATTTTGCTACGGATGTGATCCAGCGGAGCCACACAGTCCCGGTCCTGGTAGATTTCTGGGCCGAGTGGTGCGGGCCGTGCAAGGTGCTAGGCCCGGTATTAGAGCGCCTTGCGGATCAGAGCCATGGCGAGTGGGAGCTAGCCAAGCTAAACACCGAAAACCATCAGGACATCGCCGGTCAATACGGTATCCGCAGCATTCCCAATGTAAAACTCTTCGTCGATGGCGAGGTGGTCAACGAGTTCGTCGGTGCACTACCAGAGCCGGGGGTCGTCAAATGGCTGCGAACGGCCATCCCCAGTAAGTATCGAGCACAGCTAGCTGGCGCCAGGCAACTGCTCATCGATAACGGTGCTTCCGACGCCATCGAAATCCTGCAGACGATAGTAGCCGCAGAGCCCGAGAACGATGAGGCCACAGTGCTATTGGGCCAGGCGTTCTTGGGCTCTGACCACCACCGCGCTGCAGAGCTAGTCGAAGTTGTGGAGCTCGGCTCAAAGCACTTCGAAGCCGCCGAGGCAGTAAAAACCCTCGCGGCGACGTTTGGGAGCCTAGACGGGCAAGAGTTCGCGGATAGTCCGGTCAAGGACGGCTACATTGCCGCGATCCGCGATGCCCAGTCTCACGCCTACGAGGCGTCTCTCGAAGGGTTCTTGGATGTCGTCCGAAGGGACCGTCAGTACGACAAGGATGGGGCTCGCAAGGCCATCATCGCCATCTTCAAACTGCTGGGCGAAGACCATGCCTTCACAGCGAAGTATCGGCGAGCCCTAAGCAGCGCGTTGTACTAGGCCCCTCTCAGAACGTCGCGATAGGGGTGACCGGAGAGCCCGTGCCCCCGGCAATTACCAGCGGGTTGATCGTCAGCATGAACTCGTAGGTACCTTCCTCCGCGCAGGCTTTTGCCAGGGGCTCGAGAAGCGCGTTGTCTACAATTGCCATGCCGAACGAGCTGAGGACAGCGTGTATGCTCCTGCTCTTGCCATACTCAAAGACGGGTTCGTCGGACATGTCCCATACGATCAGCGCTACATCTCGATCTCGAAGGAACTTCAGGCTCGAAGGGTGTACCCCGGGGTAAGCCGACCCGTCGTAGAATATCCCGCCATGATCTGTTGCGTACGCCTCGCGCCCGCAGTACAACAGCAACGCGTCACCCGGCCCAGGCTCAACACCCTGCGCATTTGCGATCTCCTCCAACTCCCAGACGTGCACGGGGCTGCCGATCTCCACATACGGCACTCCTCGATGCCTGGGGACGTCAAGCAGCACGCCCCGGGTCATGATGCCGTCTTTCCACGCGTCGATGGCTCCCTGCTTTGCGCCTTCGAAACCAATCTCCTTGGCAGGGTCGTGGCCGTCCCACATACCATCTTCGGTCCAGTGGTGGCACAGCGCATCGATATGGGTGACGCTGTAGCCGTGCTGGAAGACGCCGATGTAGTCCATGGCAAACCCACCGGCGCCATCGTCGAAGCTCAGTGAGGACATGTACTGGTGCACCGGGCGTGGATTCTCCACACTGGGTTGAACCGGCAGCGGGCGGCTCAGGGATACCGAGCGCCCCGACCTAACGAGGCCTGCCGCCTCACGTCGCTTCGCTGGTGTGATGAGATTCATAGCACCGGCGTTGCCAGCATCGCCCCAACGGCCCCAGTTACGACCCTCTCTGAGCAGCGCATCGATCTCGTCGCGAGTGGGTTTCTTTTGATCGGTCATGGGTACTCCCTGGGTCCAAGATCTCTCTCAGGAAATGATCAATGTCACCCGGAGCGCCGCCAGGAAAACGACAGGCTAGCGGGAGCGCTCGAAGAGCTGTATCCTGTGGCGGTTGCGGTCGGTTACGTGGAGCCGCTCTTCAGCATCTAGCTTCACGGATGTGGGCGACCAGAAGTATGTCTGGGTATGGTGGGATTCCTCGCGAACATTCCCTTCCAGGAACGCCAGGTCAGGGTCGAGATCGGCGACAGATCGCGCCTCTGCCTCCTGGACATTCGCGTCGAGGAATGACTGGGCCCAGGGCGATGTGGTCGCCTCGCCCCGCGTCTTGGCAACAAAGCGTCCCTCTGGATCCAGCATCTGGACCCGCTCGTTTCCCCAGTCCGCGACGAATATGAAACCCTGCGTGTCGACGGCCACACTTGATGGCCGGAGGAAGAGACCGTCGCTTTCGCCAGGACCACCATAAGAAGCAACGAACTTTCCATCGGCATCGAATCGCTGCACCCGGTGGTTGCCCCAATCAGCGACATAGACATCGCCGCTGCGTGCAGCCGCAACGCCCCACGGCAGGTTAAGCTGCCCCGGACCACTGCCCTCCTCGCCGAAGCTCGATATCAGGTCGCCGTCCTTCGTGAATCGCTGGACGCGGTGATTGCGGTGATCTACGACGAGTAGCCGATCCTCGGCGTCAACGGCTAGTCCGTTGGGGCCGTCCAGCTCACTGGGTCCCGAGCCGGTGCTGCCCCAAGTAACCTGTAGGCT
>CAJWER010000180.1 GCA_913030785.1 uncultured Chloroflexota bacterium
GGCCCACCCAAGCCCGCCGTCGACCCGATGCTAGGGCCGGTCTCGCTGAGTATCCGACCGCCGTGATCGCCGTACAAGTCGCGCCGATACCAGTCCGACCCAAGCGTGTCGACGCGCGCGTCCTCGATGATGGCGAATAGCTGGCGAGCGCGGTCGCCCATTTGGTTGTAGATCGCCGAGCTATCCCATCCGGAGTACTTGATATGCGACTGCTCATGTAGCTGCACAATCGGGTCGTCCTCAGGCAGCACCACGGCCCACTCGTTGTCTGAGAGTTTTGTGGTGCACGCGCCTTGCCTATAGTCGTCGACCCAAGTGATTTTAGCGTTGCCGCCGCCCAATATGCCGAACGCCTGGGCCGTCCCTGATTCCCTGTCGCCGTTTGCGTTTATCACTGTTATTCCTTTCCGGTCAACTGGTCCCCGTTAGGGGCCAGTCGGCCATGCGTGTTAATTTACTTGACCGTCCGCCCGCCCGTTGTGGTCTTGCTCACCGTGCCTGACGGGTAGACCCGCAAGCCGTGGCCCCGCAACGCAACGCACGTCTTGCATGAGCATACCCACTGAACACTGGCCGTCTTCAGGGCGTTTGTGAATTGGTCGAAATGGGATGACGCCTGGGCCCAATTTCCCCCAAGGCCATCGGCGAGAAAGTCGCTTAATGATTTCAGCAACGCCGAGGTTCCCCATTCCTTGGTGCATCCCAGCTCACGCTTACTCTTGCGCTTGCCCTGCCGTTTTCGGGGCTTTTTGGCCGGGCTTGCTTGCAAAATAATTTCGGTACCACTCGTAGGAGTGCTTGGGGTGTCCTGTGTTTTTGGCGACGGCGGGCGACCAGTTCTCCACGTTTCCGAAATGCCATACTTTGCGTGTATTTTCATGACTCGTTGGTGCCAGTCCGCTGAGGTTCGCATTAGGAGTACCTGGGGAGGGTCACCGTAATGCCGGCCTTGTCGTAATTCGTTGGGGTCGGCTGTGTTTTTGGCTTGGACTTTCCTTTGCCTCTTTCGGTCAAGTGCTGGCCAGCGCTGGCCAGCACGCCTTGGGCAAGGTCGCCGTATTTGAGCGCTATACCGACCTCAACGGCCCGCACCGGATCGAACCCGCGCTGGATAAGCCGCGCCGCCTGTACTAGATCGCGAGTGCTGACATACGTGTCGCGATTCGATCTGCAATCAGTCGCGAACTTGATCAGCCCGTCGACCACGTGAGCGGGTGCGTACGCCTTCAGTATGTCTGGCTCAGGCGCTAGCGGCTGGTCAATCTCATAGATCGCCGCGAACCGGTTCAGCAAGGCCGTGTCCAGTCGGCGCGTGTTGTAGCCTCGGCCCACTGGGTTGCCGGTCGCAATGAACCAGTAGTCCGCGTTCACCGTGACCGCATCGCCGCCGCGTTCTATCAAGCTCCACGACCTATTGTCGGAGTCTAGCAGTCCGAATAGCCGTGAGAGTAATTCCTGGGGCGCTCGGCTGATCTCTTCAAACAGGAACACGCCGCCGTCTCGGACGGCGCTTGTCAGCGCGCCGTCTTCCCATTCCACCGTTACGCCTTGATCGAGCGGCTGAGGTCGCCACGTGCCGACTATCGGCTCTAGTCTCATGCCTTCGTCCGCGTTGATGCTGACAAACCCGCCGCCGACCTTGTCGGCGAGGTGCTTTGCAAGCATGGACTTTCCCAGGCCCGCCCCGCCCAGTAGTAGCACGGGGTCGGGGTAGACTCGCTCGATCTCGTCGGCGATCTGCTGGCCGTCCGCATTCAAGGCGAACGCATGGCCAGCTACCGCTTGGCCGCCGGTTGGCCCCTGGCCCAGGCCGGACGCGCCGCCCGACTCCAGACGCGCTAACCTCTCAGCCTCGAGCAATTCAAGGAACCCGACATCGTAAGGGTTGTTTCCGTCCCCTTCTTCATAATCCAACATTGTCCTACCTCTCTTTTTTCCCCGTCTCGGAGCAGGTAAACGAGAGGCATAAAAAAAGCCCTCCGGAGTACGGAGAGCCGTACCCTTTGTCCGTGATGGACCTCGTCGTTTCCTCAGGGCACCTTTAGAGTTAAGGTTGCCGGGCAGGGTCAATGGCCTGAGGGCCTCGCCTACCGCTCGGGACGAATATTTGGTTGTGTACTCAGATTAGCATATGGTTCCGGCCAGATGCAAGTGTTCAGCTCAGAGATTCGATGGCAGGCCCATGGATGTTCCACCACCCCGGAGGAGGGATAGCCCCTAACCCATCACCAGTTCGTGTGGGAGCCGTCGCGGCGGCTGAGGTGCGGCGACTCCCAGAACTTGAAGGTCTCCTCTCGGATCAACTCCTCGTTCACCTCGATTCCCAGGCCGGGGCCGTCCGGAACAGGGCGGCGAGTCCCTTCCAGTTTGGGCTGCATCGGAAAGACTTCGCTGCTGAAGTCGAACCCCGGCTCGGGTGAGCGCTCCTCCAGCCAGGCGAAATTTGGCGCAGCTGCTCCCAGATGGACGCAGGCGGCGGTGCTCACAGGCCCGAGCGGGTTGTGGGGCATAAGGTCGATGTAGTGCGCCTCACACCATCCGGCGACCTTCATCGCCTCCGTAAAGCCCCCTACGTTGCAGACGTCGATGCGGGCGTAGTTCGTCAGCCCCCTTTCCACATAGGGCAGGAACTGCCACTTGCTGGCGAACTCCTCTCCAATGGCGAATGGCATATCCGTCATCCTTCTAAGGGCCTCATAAGCCTCAGGGGTTTCGTCCCTTATCGGCTCTTCGAGGAAGTCCAGCGTGCCCGACGGCATCATCTGACAGAAAGAAGCCGCCTCCGCGACGCTCAGACGGTGGTGATAGTCGATGCCGAGCACCGGAGCGCGGCCTACTGCCTCCCTCAACTCCACGAGCCACGGCGCTGTGAAAGCGATGGACTCCCTGGGCTCGAAAAACGAGGCGTCGCCGGCCGTCGACGGGTGGCCTGGTACCGTCCGGACCACGCTCCAGCCTTGCGACACCAACCGCTTCGCCTCTTCTATCATCTCCGGTCCGGGGGCGTTCCGCGCGGTGACGAAACAGGGGACGAAGTCCCGGTGCTTGCCGCCCAGCAGCTGGTAGACAGGGACGCCAAGACTTTTGGCGACCAGGTCGTGCAGAGCGATGTCTATCGCGGAGATGGCGCCGGTCAATACGCGGCCGCCTTCGAAGTACTGACCCCGGTACATCTCCTGCCACAGCGCCCCGATGCGCATGGGGTCTCTACCGAGAAGGAACTCGCGGAAATGGCGCACCGCGCCCTGCACGCCAAGCTCTCTGCTTGAAACGCCGGACTCTCCCCATCCGTACCAGCCCTCATCGCTCTCCACCTTGACCATCAGCAGGTTCCTGGTCCCCTGCCAGGTAATGTAGGCCTTGATGTCGCTTATCTTCACGGCGATGCTCCTACTTTCAGGGCTTCGGCGGCCTGCCGGTCCTAGGCATCTTCGAGATACTGCCAGAGTCGATCAAACCGCTCTCCAACGACGGGCTCATGAACGAGGATCGAGCGCGGTTCGCGGTCGCGAAAATACTCCGATGCGAACTCAAGCGACCTTTTCAGGTCGTTGCGCGAAAGACCGATGTCGCCTGGGCGGTATCGCACATTGCACACGTCCAGCCAATGTGACAGTCTCTCGGCTCCAACCGTAGCCCAGCAGACAATGACAGCGCCCAGGGCCGCCATCTCACCGTGGACCAGGCCCATCTGCGTGGCCTGCTCGATAGCGAGCGTCATTGAATGGCCGCTGCCTGGAGCGTAGGGACTGCTGAACTGACGGTCGTCGCGTTCCTGTATGGAGGTCATTATGAACCTTATGCTGTCCGCCGTCAGCGCGCCATCCGCGTCCAGGGTCTCAGGAAACTCTCGCGCTATGGACTCAAAGTAATCGATCGCCGGACCGGTCAGGCCTTCGTCAACAGGGGGAGCAGTTCCCCGGGCGGCTCCGTATTCCCATTCGGCGATTCCGGAGTACATGCACAGCACGTCTCCGATACCGGCCGTGTTCAGGCGCTGAGGCGCTTCGAGAACGAGGTCATAGTCTACAAGGACGTGCTCGAAGTCGCAGTACGGCCACTCGCTGCCACCTCCCACGGTGCTGCGGCCCTCCCACTTCGCGAAGACGCCGTGCACTATCGCCCCAGTCGACACTGCAGACGGAACAAGACGCAGCGGAAGCCCGTGTCTGAGGGCGACGTATTTCGAAGCGTCCAACGTCGTGCCGCCCCCGATACCGACCACGAGCTCGGCGCCCGACGGTAGGCCCTGGGAGACCTCTTCCAGGTGGTTCCAGTCTAGTTGTCTCACGATGCCGACAGCCTCAGGCTCCTTCGCCAGATACTTTTGAACATTCGACCACGCCGTCCTGTTGGCAACGGCGATAAACGAGGGCCACTTGGCGCTCTCGCTCTTTGTGAGCCCATGACCGTACCGGATATCCAGCAGTCGAGCCGGACGAAACAGGCCCCCGCGGTCCCATCCGCGTCCCAGCCGGCTCCTGTCTTCTTCGTTTTCTTTCAATATCATAAGGCTTACCCCGATGTCATCTGACCTGTCTGAGGCGTGGGTCGAAGAAGTCCCTGAGCCAGTCGCCCAGGAAGTTGAAAGCGAATACGGTCAGGAATATGGCCATCCCGGGCATTACCGAAATCCACCAGGCATTCGAGATAAACTCTCGCCCATCCGAGACCATGCTCCCCCAGGCGGGCTGCGGCCCAGGA
Organism: uncultured Chloroflexota bacterium; assembly: GCA_913030785.1. Classification (GTDB taxonomy): domain Bacteria; phylum Chloroflexota; class Dehalococcoidia; order Lucifugimonadales; family CAJWER01; genus CAJWER01. The sequence goes on from CAJWER010000180.1 coordinate 4,705, forward strand.
ATGCCAATGCCTGGTATCCGGTCTACGCCCCGTACCAAGTCTACGCCTCCCCTCCTAGCCCAATCAATTCAAAACTGCCACCTATGTTGTTAGGTGAACTGATCGAACGACGCAAGACCCGCAGTCTCCGCCAGTTGGCCCGTGAGTATGGCGTATCCCATGAAGGTGTACGTCTGGCACTCCTACGAGCCGACCACCCCAACACTTCGGCTGAACGATTGCGTAGCTTGAAGCAGTAAGACTTAGTCCTTTGAGGACAGTTCCAGCCACTAGTTTCCGGAATAGGTAATATCATTTCTAGCCTTCAAGGCTGCTTGTTTGCTATCAAATACTTGATGACCTTCGGATCGTATGGCAATTCATCGATCACTCTGGGCCAGCTACCCAATGTATGTGGCGGCAATGGGAGGGAGGCCTGTAGTTGGTGGTGGACTAGGTCCGCCAACTCCGGTAAAGATGCCACGTCCTCAGCGTTATACCGTACCAAGGTGTTTCGTGCTCCTTCGTCACCGTTGAGCCACATTCTCCACATGAGAACCGCGTCATAGCCATTGAGGGCAGCGAGCTCTGATGGCCTGCCAACATTGGCTGTCTGCTCAATAACCTTAAGCCCTCCGCTGTATCCCAGTCGTTTGAGCGGGTATCTGAGATCCAGGTGCGCCTTGTTCCTGAAGATATCCCCAAAGTAGTGCGTAAGGTACGGCAGATCAAACGATGTTCCGTTGAATGTGACGATTAAGTCATAAGCCTCAAGGCATTCTGGTAGATCCTCGAGGTTTTCGCCCGTCACATATGAGGTATAGCCCTTAGTGTCCAGTACTCCTACCATTGTGATGTAGCTGCTCACCGGACTGATGCCGGTCGTCTCGATATCGAGAAAAGCTGTCCTACTTCGGAAATCCGCGTAGAGCCTCCATCTTTCACTGCTTGGGAAACAGGACTGGAAAAAGGCTCCGTCATAGGTCTCCAGGCGACGCCTGCATTCATCCAAGCGCTTTTCCAGGCCAGGAAGCCTTTGGCTGATATTTGGTGGCAGATAATCCGATTCGACAAGATCATCCCAAGATAAAATTCCTGAATCCCAGAGAATTCTCTCGGTGACGACCCCTATACCTGGCAATTGAATAAAGCTACGCCTTATCAAGATGTCCAGTTCCAGAATGACTCATATAGGTAGGTTTCGTAGCTCACTGAGACCTCGTAGATTACCCATTCTGCTGGATATTGTTGAGTTCACCCCCACGCACGTGGGGACGGCGGGTTGGTTGATCGCAACGTCTCGATCGCGTTCGGTTCACCCCCACGCACGTGGGGACGGCCTTCACCAGCGACTGCTGGTATCTCCCCTAGAGCAGCACCTGGACGTGGTGGGATGGTGAGGGTTGTCCAGTCTTAGCATCCAGGATAGTTCCTGTGGCACCAGACACTCCTATCAAATCCGGCTTTCCTCCAAGAACCGCCGTACGCCCTCTAAGGTTGAATGAGTTCTGATTTTCGGTGAATACTGTCTTCCCTTCTGTTTCGATCTGGCCCCTCACTTTATTGAGCAGCTCGGTATGTTGAAGTTGCCACTCCGT